>JACQNR010000187.1 GCA_016202975.1 Acidobacteriota bacterium | reverse complement strand
GATCATCCAGCAGCTCGACCCCCGCCTGCCTGTTGCCGTCTGCTTGCTTCCTCCTACCTTCCTCGATTATCGTCTCGACGCACGCCTTCGACCCCTTCCCCCCTCTCCCCAGGGGGGATACGATGTACCAAGGCTTCCCTATTCTCGGACAATGCAAAGCAAGCCTGCTGCGGGAGTCCCTTGTGGGTCGCATGGAGCACGCATATACTGGCGCAAGCTCCAAAGGAAGGAAGACAAGTCGATGAAGATGATCTCCAGGCGGGAAGCAGGAAAAGCAATCGTTGCCTCTGGCGTGGGCCTGCTGGCCGCGAGCCGCGGCACAAGAGGCGCGGAAAAGATCAATTCCGTTGTGCGCGGCGTGGCGCTGGGGGCGCAGAGTTATTCGTTCCGCGATCGTGGTTTGGACGCCTGCGTTGAAGGCTTTCGCGCAGTTGGACTGGGGGAGTGCGAGCTCTGGGAGGGTCACATCACGCCGCGCGCCCTTCAAGGCGAGGATCTCAGGAAGTGGCGCCTGGAAGTTGGACTCACCCTCTTCGAACAGGCGAGAAAGAAATTTGAGGACGCCGGCGTTCATCTCCACGCTTACAACTACAGCTTCCGGCGCGACATGAACGATGCCGAATTCGCACGCGGATTTGAGATGGCCCGCGCTCTGGGCGTCAACATCATCACCTCGTCCGCTAACGTGAGCATGTCTTCTCGCGTGGACGTGTTTGCGAAGAAGTACAAGATGAGAGTTGGATTTCACGGCCACGATGCAACCGACAAGCCGGACGAATTCTCCACGGCCGAAACTTTTGCCCGCGCCATGCAGAGCGCCTCTGAATACCTGGGCGTCAACCTCGATATCGGACACTTCACGGCCGCCAACGGCGACCCCGTCGACTACATCCGCCAGCACCACGACCGCATCGTGACATTGCACATCAAGGACCGTAAGAAGAACCACGGCCCCAACATGCCCTTCGGCCAGGGCGATACGCCCATCGGCCCCGTCCTGCGCCTGCTGCGCGACCAGAAATGGAAAATCTACGCGAACATCGAGTACGAGTACGGCGGGGAAAACAAAGGTCTGGATACCCTCGCGGAAATGAAGAAATGCTACACGTTTTGCCGGAAGGCGCTGGAGGCTTAGCGGCGGGGTTACAGGTCCCCTCCCCGGCTCGCTCCGCTCGCCACCCTCTCCCTTGGTGACAGGGTGCCCGAGGTACGAGGGAGGGTGAGGGGCCGCGAGTATCTTTACGTCGCCATAGAGCCCGACGATAATTGTGCCCCTTTGAGAGCTCAGCCATCGTAAAGCCTCGGGCTTTGCCAGAAGATACTCTTTACGGGGCCTGATGGGATGACGCCGTGGGCTGGGTGATTGTTCCCTGGTCGGCCGGATCGGCTGAGGCCGGAGTCACGGGCCTTTCCCGCAAGACTTGTTGATAGACCTCCTCGATGGCGCGCGGGGCAAGGTCGCGCGCGCTCCATCGGTAGATCTCTGTCAACTTCATTTCACGCTTCAAGTCACTTGCTGTCTTGCCCTCCGCGGCGCGCGTTGCGACTTCGTTCCACAACCACTCCAGGAATTGCCGAAAGTCCGCCAGCTCTTTCTTCCCGCCTGCAGGTCCGTGCGCGGGGATATACACCTCCGCATCCCACGCCTCCAGTTCTTTGAGGATTTCAATCCAGCGATGCACGTCGCTCGATCCGATGCGCGGGAAGAAGCCATTTTCAAAGAGGTGGCCCAGGAAGACGATTTTCAACAGCGGCAGAAAAACGACCGCGTCGCCTTCCGAATGCCCGCCCGAAAGCGGGACGATGCGGATTTGCTCGTCACCAAGCTGAAGGTGAAGTTCGGCGTCAAGTGTTTGTGTGGGAGGTGTGGGGTGGATGCCGCGCATGCGTGTCTGCAGGCGCCAGTTTTCATCCTGGAGGAGACGGCGGGCCAGATCAATCGAATAGTCCCGCATTTCCGCCGCGGCGGGGATGGTCGCAATGATGGCGGATTTTTCCGCCACGAATACCTCGTTGCCCAGGAAGACATCCGCATGAGCATCGGTGTCGATCACGTAACGGACAGGCTGATCCGTAAGGCGGCGAATTTCGTAAAGAAGATCGCGAGCGCGGAAGGGTGTGTTCATGGTGTCCACCACGGCGGCTCCCTCCGGGGTCACGATGAATCCTGCGTTCGTCCGGCGGTTGAATTGCGGATCGCCGTCCGTATCCACGACGTCTTCGGGAAACAACACATAAACACCCCGCTTGATTTCACGGACCTCGTAGAGGCCTCGCGCGGGAGAGGCGCTCGCAGAAGGCAGAAGGGCGAAAGCCGCCAGGAGAAAGCCGGCGACAAATAGCGGTAGCGGCAAAACGTTCCGGTTGCCGCCTTGTCGCGTCCGCGTCTTTCGCTCGCCTTCAAATATCCACATACACTTGGGCTCGCCAGCCGCCCTCTAATTCTTCCAGCAAAAGCTGGTGGTACGTAATTGCTTTCACCGGCAACTTGACCTGGTGCCGCGCCGGGTCAAACTTTTCGCCCCGAGCAACGGCCTGGAGGCAGTGGTCAGAAAGAGAGATTACCTCAAATTCGCGGAATAACCAGCCCTCCGCGTCCTGCAAATACAAAAGGTCGCTCAGCCAGTTCACCAGGAGTTCGGAGCGGTTCGTGCCTCGAGCCGAAACGTTTACCTGCTCCCGCGGCTCGACCGATTTTGTGTCCGCAATAATGTGGAAAAGGGCCCGCCCCGCGTTCGCAAAAACCTCCTGGCGGTTCGCGCCGAATGCTTCGAAGCCGATATCGGCAGTGTGTTCGAGAATACGAAAGGTCAACAATGCAAGCTCTCAGCTGACGTTGTTTCGCGGTCAGGCATTAGAACCGGATGACCCCCACGCGAGGCGTAATGTCCTGTGTCACACGATTCCAATTCGGACGGCCGACTGCCGCCCATCATACCCAACTCGAGCCGCCTTTTGCACCAAATCATCCAACTCATCGGCGTCACGGGCGTGTCACTGTCAGTGGACTTTCTAACGTCGCTCGCTTACCATGCGGGGGTTCGCGGGGCGATATGTCTTCCGACGGCGATTCCATACTCTATCCCACGATCGGTTTCGGTGTGGGACTATACCTTTTCTTCAAGGGATTCAAGGAATTCCGGAATTATCGCCTCATGGCGGATACTCCGGTCGTTCCCGTCCGCAGCCTCGCCATGGGCCGGATTGAAGTCTACGGCACGGCGCGCGGCGCCGTTCAGGTCATGAGTCCGGTCAGTCACACCGCCTGCTACTGGTACAAGGTGGATATCCAGAAGCGCACCAAGGATTCGAAGGGCCGCGAGAGCTGGTCGCACTACGCCACGGATATTAACGGCGTTCCGTTCGATCTTGAGGATGCTTCGGGTAAGGTGCTGGTCAATCCCGCTCATGCGGAACTTGATTTGAAGCAGCAGTGCAGGGAAGAACGATATGGCGATACCTACATTGAGCGGGCGGGCGTGGGCACGGCGGTGCCGCATTTTGTGACTGCGGTCAGGCCCGCTCCGGAAGCGGCCGCTGGCGCGACCGGTTCGACACGGGAGTTGACGCCGGACGAGGCCCGCCAGGAATTGGAGAATCTTCGCCGCCAGATGCGCCTGGAGCGGCGTGCGCAGCGGGATTCGGGCAGCAAGGTTTTCTCTTTTCTGCGTACCCTCTCCAAAGGGGGAGGCACAGGGCGCTTTCGCCTGACCGAGTACTGCATCATCCCCGGCCACCAGTATCATATTTCCGGAAGCTGCGCGGAGAACCCCAGCCCGCGCGACGAAAACGATAGGAACATCATCTGCAAAGGCGAAAACGAGCCCTTCTTTCACATCTCGTGGCGGACAGAAGAAGAAGCCCAGAAGCATTATCGCCGCCGCGCATTCATGTATATCTTCGGCGGCGGGGTGCTGACAGTGGTGTGCGCGGGGGTACTGCTGAGCAATTTTGGATTGTTTTAGCGTTTTCACGGTCTGGCATCCGAGTTTCGATTTTCGAATCAGGCGGAGTTGAGCTATTCTGAGCGGCGCTGGGAGGTTTGAGAAAAATGGGTGTGGTGATCCTGCTGGGTCTGGTGGTGGTACTCTTTGTTGTTGGCATCTTCATCTACTTCATCACCATTTACAACAGCCTGGTGCGGCTCAAGAACGACATCAACAAGTCGTGGGCGAACATCGATGTGCTGCTCAAGCAACGCCACGACGAACTGCCCAAGCTCATCGAGACCTGCAAAGGCTACATGCAATACGAGCAGAAGACGTTCCAGATGATCACGGAGGCGCGCACCGCGTTCATGCGCGCGACTTCGGTGGGGCAGAAGGCTCAAGCCGACAATATGATTTCCGGCGCGCTCAAATCGCTATTCGCTGTCTCCGAGAACTATCCCGACCTGAAGGCCAACAACAATTTCCTGATGCTTCAGAAGCGCATCTCGGAGCTCGAGGAGCGAATCGCCGACCGCCGGGAGTTCTTCAACGATACGACGAACACGTTCAACATCCGCATTCAGCAGCTTCCCGACGTCTTTGTGGCCAAGATGCTGAGCCTCACGCCGCGAGAGCTCTTCAAGGTCAGCGAGGAAGACCGCCGCGATGTGGAAATGAAAATGACCTAGGTGGCCGCGAACCGGGAGAAGGAGTCCCATATGGCAGGAATCATTATCGTGATCGGCATTTTGGTCGTACTGGGCGTCGTGGCGGTCGTGGTCATTCTGTACCTCGTCGGCATCAACAACGACCTGGTCAGGCTGAAGAACGACATCGACCGATCCTTTGCCAATATCGACGTCTTCCTCAAGCAGCGCCACGACGAATTGCCCAAGCTGATTGAGACCTGCAAAGGCTACATGCAATACGAGCAAAAGACTCTCCAAGCCGTCACCGACGCGCGCACGGCGTGGATGCGTGCGGGGACGCCGCAGGAAAAGATGCAGGCCGACAACATGATGACCGGCGCGCTCAAGACGCTCTTCGCCGTTTCCGAGAATTATCCCGAGCTGAAAGCCAACACCAACTTCATCCAGTTGCAGGGGCGAATCACCGAGCTGGAGGAAAAGATCGCCAAGCAGCGAACCGTCTTCAACGAAGACGCCAATCAATACAACATCCGTATCGGACAGGTTCCCGCCAACTTTGTCGCCGGCTTCAAAGGCATGCAGCCCCATCCGCTCTTTGAAGCTACCGCCGCCGACCGCGAAGACGTTCAAGTCAAGTTCACGTAGCGGGGATCGTCACAGGATGAGTTCGATCATCGTGACCTCCCCGGATTGGTGCAGAGCGAAGCTCTGCGATTAGAAGGCAGACCTCCTCAGCGCAGACCTCTGCTC
>JACQNR010000186.1 GCA_016202975.1 Acidobacteriota bacterium | reverse complement strand
TGGCTTCCCTGGCCTGTGGGCCCTGGAAGGCCCAAATGGCGGGACCCGGAAGAGTCCGGGGGCAGCCATTTCGGAAATAAAATCTCGAGGAACGAAGCCAGAATGTTGTTGAAAACAAAGGGTCGTGGAAAATCAGGGGTGAATAGCTCTGCAAGCCGACGGGGAGGTGAGACGTCGGAAGAAACCCTCTTTCGGGAGGCAGCACGATGAAAAGCAGCCCCATGCGCGGGCGGTGGCAAGTCAATCAACAACCCTGTTGGCGCAAGCCTGAATGTGGGCTAGAATTCGTGGGATTTGCAGGTGGCCTCAAGGGGCCACTCGACCCGTCGAGTCAAAACGAAACCCCAATATGGAGGCCGCTATGGACGAAACCAGCCCCGCTTCACAATCGGGCATTGGAAAACTGATCCTGGTCCCCGCGATCATCACACTGGGAATTACGATCCTGCGCCTCGTAGGCGAATTGCAGGGTTGGACGCAGATTCTTTTCGGCCGGGGAGCAGGAGGCGGAGGATCGATCCTCGGCATCTCCTGGCTGCCGCTCATCCTGGGGCCGTACTTTGCCGTCAAGCTGGCGCGGTCTGAGCGCGGCCCCGCGGGCCTGGGCCGGGCGATTGGCCTTGCGGTGGCGGGATTGGTGGTGTTCTTCCTGGCTTCTTATCTGGCTTTTGCGACCACCCTCGCGATCCCCATCAGGATGACCGCTGGATTCGCACTCATGATCGTTGCGGCGGTCATCACGGTCATGGGCTGGCCCGCGCTCGGCAGGACGCTCGGCGCCTATGGTTATGCGGCGCGCATCCCGGTGGTCATCATCATGTATTTCGCCATTCGAGGAAGCTGGGGAACGCACTACGATGCCTTGCCGCCCGAATACACAGGCCCCAGTGCGGCCCTTCTCAGGTGGTTTTTCATTGGGGTCCTTCCCCAGTTCATATTCTGGGTCGCCTACACGGTGGTCGTGGGTGCGCTGCTCGGGACCATCGCCGCAGCAGTCGTCCATCGAAAGCGGCCGCCGGTTCTGGCGGCCTGAATCGAAAATGTCCAGCATGGCGCCATCCGCAGACGAATCCGCTCCCATTTCCATTCCGCGTCTTGTCGCCGCCCCGGCGGCGATCACCCTTTGCGTCACCCTGGTCCGCCTGGCAGGTGAGCTGGGCCACTGGTCGGAAGGTCTTTTCAACCGGACCATGGGCTGGTCCATCGTGGCGATTATCTGGCTTGCGCCCATCGTGGGGATCTACTTCGCGCTGAAACTGGCCAAGTCCGGAGCCGGACCGAAGTCGTTTCTGAGTTCTGTGGGTTACAGTCTGCTGGGAGTCGTCGTCCTGTTGATTTTCGCGTTTGCGCCCAGCATGCTTAAAATCCAGCACGGCTTCTACGACCGATTGCTCTACGGCTGGGCGTTCTTCGTGGTTGCGGCGCTGGTCACCCGGCGCGGCTGGCCCCAGCTCTTCAAGGTGCTGGCGGTCTACGGTTTTGCGGCGCGCATTCCGGTGGCGGTTATCATGTTCTTCGCCTTCCGTGGAAATTGGGGTACGCATTACGACGCCGTCCCGCTGGATATGCCCGCCCTGGGCCTGACCACAAAGTACTTGTGGCTCGGCTTTTTCCCCCAGTTGACGCTTTGGGTGGCGTACACCATTCTCGCCGGAATGCTCTTCGGGACGATCGTCTCCGGGATTGCACGCGTGGTTCGAATCGAGCGAGGTCTTCCCGTATGAGGTAAGCCGGCGCCAACTTCCGCGATGCGGAACCATGCCGCCCGTGGCGTGGCCTCATACAGTTATATCTATGGAAGATACGGTATCTAAGAATATAAGTTACACAAGATTAATATTGTGGCCCGCCGTCGTCACGCTGGTTGTGACCGCTGTTCGCCTCGCTGGAGAGCTGCTGCACGGTCCACGCGCGCTGTTCAATCCCGACACGGGCGGCGGGTTCGCCCTGGTGGGGATTGCGTGGCTCGCTCCGGTGTTCGGAATCTACTTCGCCCTCAAGCTCGCGCGCGGGGGCCACGGGCCGAAGTCGCCCATGCTCGCTGTGCAGTCGTCAATTCTCGGAATCATCTTCGTCATCGTGGTCGTCCTGAGCAGCACTCGTGTTTCGATATCGAGCCCTTACCTGAAGGCGGCTCTCCTTCTTTGGGCTCCCGTCGCCGCTGCCGCGGCGTTTCAGATGGTCGCCTGGCCCGCGCTCGCCAGAACACTCTTTGCCTACGCCTTCGCGGCGCGCGTTCCTGTCGCCATCCTCATGTTCTTCGCTATGCTTGGCAATTGGGGAACGCACTACGACGCCGTCCCCCAGGGTTTCCCCGAAGCGGGTCTCGCCTTCAGATACTTGTGGCTCGGCCTGCTTCCTCAGCTGGTGTTTTGGGTGGGATTTACGGTGCTCGTCGGGGCGCTCTTCGGGAGCGGCGCATTTGCGCTGAGGAAGAAAAGACAGCCATCCCCCTCCGAGTTGATCGGCTAATCCTGGATCGCCTGGTACGCGAGGCGAATGACTTTCTGGTCGAGGTCAAGTCCTCCGGTCGGGTGGAGCTGCCCCATGAAGACGGCAATCAAGTCTTCCTTGGGGTCGATGACGAAGGTGGTGTAGAAAGCCCCTCCCCAATAATAGGTCCCGACCGAGCCGAGCTCCGTCAGGAATCGCGGCTCGCCCGTAACGCCGAAGCCAAGGCCGTACCCTGCGTTCTCCAGCTTGCCCTGGACGTGGTTCTGTCTCATCAATTCGACCGATTTGCGGCTCAGGAGGCGTACTCCGTTCAGTTGGCCGCCGTTCAGCATCATCTGGCAAAAGTGGTAGTAATCCTCCGCCGTCGAGGAGAGACCGGCACCGCCCGAGAAGTAAGTCCGCGGGCCGCGATAGGCATAGTCCGCCGAGAATGATGAATCCCCCTCCTTGACGACCTGGCCATCCCGGATCGGTTGCAGCCCTTTGCCTTCGTAGTAGGTGTATACCGTGGCGAGCCGCGCCACCTTCGCTTCCGGCACGTAGAAGAACGTGTCGTTCATCCCCAGGGGCTTGAAGATGCGCTGCTCGCAGAACTTGTCGAACGTCATGCCGGAGACGACCTCGACCAGATAGCCCAGGAGGTCGTCCGAGAGCCCGTATTGCCAGACGTCGCCGGGCTGGAACAGGAGCGGCTGGAGCGCCAGCTTCTTCATGGCATCGCCAATCGTTCCCTCGTTCTGAATCAGGCCGGCATTGATTCCCGCGTCGTGATAAGCCTTGCCGAGCCGCCTGCCGCCGTAGGTGAGTCCGGAAGTGTGCGTAAGCAAGTGGCGAATCGTGATGGGCCGGATCGCGTTCACGAGCGCCCCCGGCGGCGAGGTCTCGTCTTGCGGATAGGGCGGGTCAAGTACCTTCATGTTTTTGAATTCGGGGATGAAGTCCGCGACCGGTTGGTTCAGCATGAAGCGCCCTTCTTCGTAGAGCATCATCACCGCCACGCTGGTGATGGGCTTGCTCATCGAGCAGATGCGGAAGATGTGGTCGGTGCGCATCGGCTTCCTGGCTTCGTGATCGGCGTCGCCCACCGCTTTGAAGTAAGCGATCTTGCCGTGGCGCGCGACCAGCGTCACGCCGCCCGCAAGCCGGCCTCCGTCAACGCTCTTGTGGATGGCGGCGGTAATCCGCTCCAGGCGCTGGGAGGAGAGTCCCACGGATTCGGGAGCTGCCGTCTGCGCAGCGACCGGTCTTGTGACGATAGGCAAAATGGCCATCGCCACCAGCAGGCACGCCAGGTGATGAATCGTATGCACACGTAGTCTCGCAATCCCCATGGGTTTGGCTCCTCAATGCTCAGGTTTGGCGAAGATCGCCACGCGCAGCGCCACCAACCTGCGCCGCAGGTGTGGCGTGCGGATTCTAGCTCATAAAAGTCGCCCCGCAGCAATATTGTTGCGCCTGTCTCCTGCGTACCGGGCCGAAATGTTAAGACGAGGGGGAAGAGTTTTCCGCCTTCAGCCTTCCGTGGAAATCAGGGGGGCGTTGCGGTTGGCTGCTTGGGCTCCAAACCAAAATTGCGGATGGATCCTGCGGTGCCGACCGAGATATGGACAACAGAAACCCAGCGCTCGATTTTGTGGTGCCCCGTCTTATGGAAAAGATAGGAAATGCCGATCGAAGCAGCCACTCCCGACAGCTCGATCGCGGCGAAAAGGGGCTTGTTGTCCACGACGGCGTTGGTGAGGAGGACTTCATCGACACCCTTCTTCCTGAAGTGTCGCGTCGAGGCATAATCCAGAGCGCGCGCGCCTGCAACTCCCGCGAAAAGCCCGGCATTCGGGGCATCCCAGAATCGGTGCGTGGTCGGGGCCGGTCGGGTCGGCTGCACGCTCGTCTTGGGAAGAGGCGGGCTTTTCGGGTTGGCCTCCTGAGCCTTGAGGGGCAAGGATTGCACGAGCCATGCCACCAGAAACATGGCGCTGAGCACTGCGCGGGTGCAAGAGATGAAAATCTGAAGGTGTGAGGGCGATATAGAGAGCTGGTCGATGAGTCTTCTATGTCTGGCGCCGATGTTACACCTCGGGCACGGGCGGGCAACCCGGGAACTCATCCAGAAATTCGTTACCGATGTAGCCAAGGTACTTGATCCCGATTTCACTGGTAAAGAAACCGTCGGCGGCGAGATTACGAAGGAGAGAGAAGAATTGGATCGCCGTGTGCATTGTGGGGTCGGCCGCCTCGTTGCGGCGATGCGCGATGAGGTCGAGAACCTCCTTCTGCTGCAGGGGCAGGCTCCGCAGGTAGACCTTGCCGAATCTCTGCTGGCAGGTTGCGTCGAGCCAGATCAGCCCGCCTCCGAGACGCGCCTGGTACTGGTCATTCTCGCTGGTAATCAAGTCGATGAACTCCGGCGCGCCCGCTTCGATGGCTCCGCCGCACTCGGCGTCGGCGGGAATGATCATCTGGCAGAGCGAGCGGAGGGTTTCGTATTCATGCGCGGTGAAGTATTTGGGCTTGTACTCACCGGTGGGAGACGCGGCCTTTTCCTGCCGGACGGCTTTGTGCGCGTGCTCGGCCGCCTGCAGCGGAATCAGATCCAGCACCGAGCCCGCTGGAACCGCCACCGCCAGGCTCTTCAGAATGTCGCGCCTTGAGAGAGATTTAGTCATGGCAAATGCAACTTCAGAGATTTCCCTTCCTCGCCTCGTCAAGGAGATAGTCCGACGCCCGCCACGCGATCGCGGTGATGGAGAGCGTGGGGTTTTTGTCGGGGTTGGTTACGAAGCACGCGCCGTCGGCGACGAACAGGTTCTTCACGTCGTGTGCCTGGCAGAAGCCGTTGAGCGCTGAGGTGCGCGGGTTTTTCCCCATGCGCACCGTTCCCACTTCGTGGATGATCTCGCCGCCGTCGGCGATGCCATAGGGTTTCCTCCCCGTGGGCTGCGTCTTGGTCAGATAAGTGCCGCCCACGGCCTCGACAATCTGCTGGAAGGTTTCCTGCATATCCTTCGCCATCTTGATTTCGTTTTCGCCCCACTGGAAGTGGAAGCGCAGTGCGGGGATGCCCCACTGATCGACGATGTTGGGGTCGATGTCGCAGTACGTTTTGTCGTTGGGGATCATTTCGCCCCGGCCGGCGAAACTCATGAACGCGCCATACTGCTTCCGGCATTGTTGCTTGAGGGTAGCTCCATATCCCTCGTGAACCTCGCAGACGCGATTGAAATAGCCGACCCCGGGAAGGTGGCGCCCTCCCCCGAACTCAATGTGGTAGCCGCGCAGGAAATCGTTCTTGCGCTCAAATTTCCACCAGGGAACATAGAGGTGCATCCCGCCCACGCCATCGTGGTTGTGAGGCGGCATCTTCTCGAGTTGGGGAAAGTATCCGGTCCCGTCCGACCCGACCGAATCCATCAGGTAGCGGCCCACTACCCCCGAGGAATTCGCGAGGCCGTTGGGGAACAGGCGCGACCTGGAGTTGAGCAGCAGGCGCGTCGATTCGCAGGAGCTCGCCGCCACGACAAAGGCACGCGCCCTCACCTGCTGTTCGGAGCGGGTCGCCTTATCCACGTAGGAAACCGCCGAGGCTTTGCCGTTTTGATCCACCAGGATTTCGCGCGCCATAGCGTTGGTGATGAGCGTAAACCGGCCGGTGGCCCGTGCGGGCGGGATCAGCACCTGAATGGAGCTGAAATTGGAGGCGGACCGGCATCCGCGTCCGCACTGGTCGCAGTAGTGGCACGACGGACGGCCGTTGAGCGGCTGCGTGATGATGGCGAAGCGCGAAGGGACGCAGAGAATTCCCAGCTTGTCGCACGATTTTTTGACCAGCAGGTCCGTGCAGCGCGGCTTGGGCGGCGGCATGAAAATGCCGTCCGGGGCGCTGGGAATGCCCTCCTTGCTTCCGAAAACTCCGATGTAGGAGTCGACTTTGTCGTAGTAAGGCTCAAGGTCCTGGTAAGTGATCGGCCAGTCATCGCCCAGACCGTCCGACGAGCGCGCGCGGAAATCCACCTCCGCGAAGCGCAGCGAAATCCGCCCGTAATGGTTCGTCCGCCCCCCGACGACGCGCGAGCGGAACCAGCGGAATCGGCTGCCGGGCGCGGAGGTGTAAGGCTCGCCCTCGATCGTCCAGGAGCCGTAGGGAGCCATGAACTCGGTGCGCCCAAAGTCTTCGTATCCCGCGCCGCCGATGCCCGCGCCTCGATGCGCGAGCTCGAAAGGCATAACGTGTTCCTTGTAATCCTTGGCGGGATCGATGTCGGGGCCGGCTTCGAGCATCACGACTTCCAATCCACCCTCGGCGAGCACCTTTGCGGCCATGCCGCCGGCGGCGCCCGACCCGATGATGCAGACGTCCCAGACTTTCGGTGACCGGATGATTTGAGGCATTCCTTAAGTCCTGTAAGCCCTGGAAGGGGAGATTTCCGCCTCAAAGCGAGGGATATTCGTCGTCGAACAAACTCCGCTCCTGCATCGGAGCGGCTAATCCACTTTCACGTCGCGCAGGAACGCGGCGTTTTCCTCCGGCAGCGAAACGTTAATGAACATGCCGGAGCCAAGTTCGAAGCCCGCCATCTTGGTCAGGCGGGGGATCACACTGACATACCAGTGGTAGTACTTCACGCCGTAATACTCCAAAGGCGCCGTCCGGATAACGTAGTTGAAATCGGGATCGGAGAGGCCGTGATAGAGCTTGGCGAGCGTGCGGCGCAGGGCGCGCGCGAGGTCCGCCGCCTCGGCGTCCGTCATCTCGGCGATGCAGGGCATGTGCCGCCGCGGGAAAATCAAGAAAGAGAACGGCGTGAACGCCGCGAAAGGCACCAGCGCCACAAAATGCTCCGTCTCGAGGAAGACCCGCACCCCCTCCTGAAGCTCGAGCTTGAGCACCCGGCAGAAGATGCACTCGCCAAATTCATCAAAGTGGGTGAGGGCGTTCGACAGCCGCTCGCGAAGTTGCGACGTGATGATGGGCGTCGCGATCAACTGCGAGTGCGGATGTTCGAGCGAAGTTCCGGCGGCGTCGCCATGGTTTTTGAAGATCGTCACCTGCTCGACGCGCGAATCCGACGAGGCGGCCTTGAACCGGTTGAGATAGGTCTGAACGATGAGCTCCACGTCGCGATCACTGAGCTGCGCCATGTCGACGTTGTGGGCTGGCGTCTCCACGATCACTTCATGAATCCCCACGCCCGTCACCGTGCGCCGGATGCCTTGGAGGGTGCGCGTTCGCTCGCCCTCGTAGCTGAGCGCCGCGAATTTGTTGCGGGTGACGCGCACCTGCCATTTGCCGTCATCGGGAATCGTAAAGGTGGCCGGAGGAGTCATCGCCTCGTTCCCCGGGCAGAAGGGGCATTTCGGGTCGTGCGCCGGAAGCGGCTTCTTCTCCTCCTTGCGCTTGAACTGGTCGGGGCGCTTGGCGCGCTCGGTGGCGATGACCACCCACTCCCGCGTGATCACGTTGTATCGAAGTTCCGGCATACGGTATTTTCCTCAGGGCAAATTTGTAGATTCTACGTTTCTAACCACACGAAATCCGTAATCCGCGTACTCGAGATGCGGCGGGATGCTGGACCGCGCCGCGGCACGGCTGACTTTCACATGGTGACGCCACGAGCCGCCGCGCGACGACCGGCGCTCCCCGCTCGCCGGCCCCTGCGGATTGCGCGAAGGCGAC
>JACQNR010000179.1 GCA_016202975.1 Acidobacteriota bacterium | reverse complement strand
TCCCACAGCCCCCACGGCGGCGGTGCAGTCTCGGCTCGGGGAGGCGAAGAAAAACCAAAACCGGACAGATCATGTGCTATAAAAACCGGACATCTTCACGTGCTAACAACAGGGGTTTGTTGCTGTCGCGTCACGTGACGCGCGGTTTTTCGTGAACGGGTGTGAACGGAAAACCGGTTTGGTGGCACTCACCGGTACAGGCAGAATCTAGGCGCGACTGGGTGACGAAGGTGAGCCAAACTCAAGAAAACAAAGCCTGTGGTAGCGGGTGGTGTCGCATGGTCACAGCAGCTTTCGGCACTGCCAGTCATGCGCGCTCCCAACTGCGCCACAGGCCCAAATTGTGCTATCCCACATTCTACTCTAACGCACGGGAGCCGGCAAAGCCGGCTTTTCCGCTCCTGTGAACGAACTGTGAACGTCAACCACCCGTCTTGCGCGTGCCAGACGCTTTACTTGCTTGTATTGCATGTACCTTCTCATGGCTTCGCCCACATCGCGGGTGTCCACGATAGTGTGCCGGTCGAAGATGCAGGTGTCCTTGTGTCTGCTGATCTTCATGGCCATTGATGCGGTACCCCAGCTCGAATCAGGTTTCCAACAGCCGTGCAACTAAATCGCGGCGTACCCGCCATCGACCATCAGGTATGCCCCGCTGATGTACGACGCTTCGTCGGAGGCGAGGAACAAAATGGCATTCGCCACCTCGCGCGTGTTGCCGGCGCGGCCCAGGAACGTCTTGGCGCCTTCCTGAGCGCTATACTGCTCGACCGTCAGGCCGAGCTTGGCGATGTGATTACGAGAGGCAGGTGTGATGATTAGGCCCGGGCAGACGGCGTTGACCCGGATATTATGCGGGCCAAAGTCCATGGCCATGTTGCGCGTCATCTGAACCAGCGCGGCTTTGGTCGCGCTGTAGGCGTAAAAGTCCGGCTGCGCGCAGAAGGCGGAGATCGAGCCCAGGTTTACCACCGCGCCGCCGCCCGCCTTCTTCATTTCCGTCACGGCATACTTGGTCATCATGGCCGTGCCGATGACGTTCACGCCCAGCGAGCGATTCCACTCCTCTACCGTGGCCTCAATTCCTTTGAGCACAAACGTGGCGGCGTTGTTCACCAGGATATGAACCCCGCCAAACGCCTTGACGGCCTCATCGACGACATGCTTGGCGTCCGTCTCTTTTGAGATATCGGCCTGAACGAAGATCGCCTGTCCGCCCTTCGATTTGATTGTGGCCACGTTCTTCTCGCCGCCCTTGGCATCGATGTCGGCCACCACCACCTTGCCGCCCTGCTCCGCAAACACCTGCGCTGTGGTTTCTCCGATTCCGGAAGCAGCGCCCGTCACGATGACCACCTTGTTCTTTACTCTCACGATCTCTCCCTTTGAAATCCTTGCTCCTTGCGGCTCTGCCGCATCTCTATTCGATGATGTCAAACTGCTTTAGGGCCTTTTCGTTGATCGTCACGCCGAGGCCCGGCTTCGCTTCGTCCAGCTCGATGTATCCGTTCTTAGGCAGCGGCTCTCCTTCAAAGATGTACCAGAACAGCTCATTGCCAATTTCGACGTCCACCATGGGGAAGAATTCCGCCATGGGAGAATTCAGGCTGGCCATCACCACGTGGAAGTTGTGCATCTGTCCGGCGTGCGGAATGACGGGGACTTCAAAGGCCTCGGCCATGGCGCTGACTTTGCGCGCCTGCGTGATGCCGCCCACGCGGTTGGTGTCAAACTGGATGATGTCAACCGCCTTCGCCTCCAGCAAGTCGCGGAAGCCGTACATGGTGAATTCGTGCTCGCCGCCCGAGATGGGCACAATGTTCATAGCCTTGAGCGCTGCGTAACCCGCGATGCAATCCGGAATGACCGGCTCCTCGACCCAGCGCAGGTTGAACGGCGCGAGCAGCGGAATCATGCGCTTGGCATAATCGAGCGTCCAGCCCATGTAGGCGTCGGCCATCAGGTCGATCTCCTCACCGATCACCCGCCGCGCTGTGCGCACCAGCTCGACGTTGCGCTGCATGCCCCCGGCGCCATCCACGGGACCCCAGCCAAAGCGCAGCTTCATGGCGCGATAGCCCTCGTCCTTGTATTTCTGGACTTCTTTCGCCAGCTCATCGAGCGGCTGGCTGTAAAGACGGCTGGCGTAAACCGGAATCTTCTGCTTAGTTTTCCCGCCGAGCAGGCGGAAGACCGGCTGCTTGGTTAGCTTGCCGAGCAGGTCCCACAAGGCGATATCAATCGCGCTGATCGCCACCATGCCCACACCCTTGCGCCCAAAGGCCATGGTGCGCCGGTACATCGTCTGCCAGAGGAATTCCAAGTCCCACGGGTTCTGCCCGATGAGAATGGGTTTGAGATAGGTATCGATCAGGCTCTTGGTGACGCGGGGCGAGAGCGCGGCGTTGCCGATGCCCACTTCGCCCGAATCCGTCATCACTTCCACGATCAGCCAGCTATGAAAACGAAACGAACCCATCGTGTCGCTGGGCATGTCGAGCAGGTCGGCGGGATTGGTGCAGAAATGCGGCTGCGGAGGAACGGTCTTCCCGCGCCACTCGACCACGCGTGTGCGAACTTCCTTGATATTCATCGATCTTCTCCCTAAGAGTCGTGACCTTCGCGATTCGAGTCCGAAGCGAGCCGTCCAGCGGCTGAATCGCATCTGGAACCCGATTCTTCGAGGCGGCACTAATTTACCCGTAGAACCCGATTTGTGCCAGATGTAAACTTGGACGGCCCGAGCGTTCATTGTTTCGCGACGGAATCAATTTGTAGGGAGTAATCATGGATACGCCGACAGCCGTTCGACCATATCTAGTTACCGCTCTCGTCATATCCATTGTACCGGCGCTCCTGCTGGCACAGGAAAGCAAGGAGCTGCCGGATTCGCGGGAAGTCAAAGTCACTCTTGACTGGCAGAAAGTGATCGCAACATCCAAGACCACTCCCACGCTCCAGGTGGTTGTCAATCCGATGCTGCGTCGAGGGTCCCCCATTCACGACCAGGCTTTTCAGGCCTTGAAAGACTTGCAATGCGATTACGTTCGGTACGTTCCCTGGCTGCCCTACCCGAAGTTGGCTGTGGCCGAGCTCGAACCGCCGAAAGATGGCCAGACCCATTGGGATTTCTCCCTCATCGACCCGATGACCGAGGATTTCATGAATGCCACGCAAGGGCATTCCGTCATCTTGAACTTCAGTACCATCCCGCAGTGGATGTTCAAAACTGAAAAGCCTGTGCCCTACCTTTCAGATCCCGATCAAGTAGTGTGGAACTATACGCAAGGAACCGGGTTTCGCGATCCCTCGCTCAAGGAAGCTGCGGACTATTTCGCGCGGCTCGTCAGCTGGTATACGAAGGGCGGCTTCACGGACGAATTCGGCAAGCGCCACGAGTCGGGTCACAACTACAAGATTGATTACTGGGAGGTTCTCAATGAAGTGGACTTCGAGCACGCAATGTCCCCTGAAACCTACACCCGATTCTATGACGCCGCTGTCCAGTCGATACGCGCGGTCCAGCCCGAGATGAAATTTGTGGGCATGTCGTTGGCAACGCCTACGAAGATGCCTCGTTTCTTCGAGTATTTCCTCAACGCGAAGAACCACAACACCGGTATCCCGCTCGATATGATTTCCTACCACTTCTACGCCAGTCCCAAGCCGGACGAAACCATGGACTCGAAGCAATTCACCTACTTTGAGCAGGCGGACAAGTTTCTCGATGTCGTTCGATACATCGAGTCGATTCGCCAGCGGCTTTCACCCGCAACCCGGACGACTATTAACGAAATTGGGTCGATCGATTCGAGCGATTTCGGGCAGGAGAAGCCGGATTACGTTTACCCTCCTTTGCCGGATGCCTATTGGAATCTGAGCGGATCCTTATTTGCTTATATCTACTCCGAATTGGCGCGACAAGGAATCGACATCGCAGGCGAATCTCAGCTTGTGGGGTACCCCACGCAGTTCCCGAGCGTTTCGATGGTGGACTGGAAGACGGGGAAACCCAACGCGCGCTACTGGGTCTTGAAGCTCATCCACGATCATTTCGGTCCTGGCGACAAGATGGTTAGTACGAACGCCAATCTCCCTTACGTCTATGCCCAGGGCTTCGTGACGCCCGGAGGCGAGCGGAAGATTCTCCTCTTGAGCAAGCGAGACCGGACCTTCCAGGTTTCCATCCCTGGCGCCGCGGGCTCGCAAGTCCACTTCGTGGATCAAACCACGAAGCTCGAGCCGCCCGCCACCGCTAACCTGGCGGATGAGAAGCTGGAGCTCCGGGGCTTCGGAGTTGCCGTAGTGGTCTTGCGCAAGTAGGATGCAGTCGAGTGTAGCGGCAGCGGGAACGGTATTTGATGCAGCATCGGAAATCCGACTCGCTTGTCGTATTGCCGGATGCTCATTCCCATACAATAACGCTTGAGGGCCGAAGCAGCCCCCAAAGGAGCAATCCGCTTGCATATCACCGAAGTCAAAGTTCACGAAGTCCCGATGGCCTTCTCGTGGCTGAGCGAAGGGCTGATCGCCAATCCCATGTCGATTTATCCCGCCTACCGGAAGAAGCGCTCGAGCTGGTTCGGGCCGATGACCGCAGCGGTCATCGAAATCGTCACGGACGCGGGCGTCCGCGGTCTCGGCACAGTGGGCGGCGGGAAAGGCAAACTCGCGCAGACGGTCGTTGAAGAGCAACTCAAGACCCTGCTCGTGGGCAGCAATCCGTTCGACATCGAGTTGCTCTGGGAGCAGATGTTCCGCGCCTCGCAGTTTTATGGACGCAAGGGCGCCGTCATCAACGTCATCAGCGGCATCGACATTGCCCTGTGGGACCTTCTGGGAAGAGCGCTCGAGCAGCCCGTTTACAATCTCCTGGGCGGCAAAACCAAGGAGAAGATCCCCGCCTACGTCACGGGCAACCTGACGGAACGGCACCAAGCGATGGGATTCCGCGACGTGAAGCTCGCCGTGCCGCATGGCCCTGCCGACGGCCGCGAAGGTTTGCGCAAGAATATTGAACTCATCGCCAGGACGCGAGAGCTGATTGGCCCCGACGGCGACATCATGCTCGACTGCTACATGGCGCTCGACGTGCCCTACACAGTCCAGCTCGCCAAGGCGGCGCGCGAGTTCAATGTCCTCTGGATCGAAGAGCCCGTCCCTCCCGACCAGATCGATTCCTATCGCCAAATCAAGGACGCCGTCCCCGACATGCTGATCAGCGGCGGCGAGCACGAGTTTACGCGCTACGGATTCCGCGACTTGATCGAAAAGAAGGCCGTCGATATCTTGCAGCCGGACATCTACCGCGCGGGCGGCATTTCCGAGCTCAAGAAAATCGCGGCGATGGCGAGCGCTCACAACCGTCCTGTGATTCCGCACGGCGTGGGCGCGGCAACGTATCACTTCGTGATCTCCACCAACAATGCGCCGCGCGCCGAGTTTGTCGATATCTACGCGCAAGGCGGGCGGCCGGTTCTTAAAGGGGAGCCCGAGCCCAAGGATGGCTTCATTGAACTTAGCGCCGCACCCGGTTTCGGGTACGAGCTCGACGACGAGATTTTGAGCGGCAAGGCATCCGCCGCGCTGATTTGGTGATTTGTCAATCTGAGCGACCAAAGGACAGGAAACAACTGCAGATTCTTCGCTTCGCCCGTCGGCTGACGGACTTCGCTTAGAATGACAGGCCCTAAGAACTCCAGTGGGGACGGCTCGCTGTGCCCCAACAACTTCATAGCGAGGACTCATTCGTCATGAATTTAACCGATCGTGTAGCCATTGTGACCGGTGCCGGACAAGGTATCGGAGAAGCCATTGCCCTGCGTCTGGCGCGGGCGGGGGCGAATATCGCGGTTGTCGATCTCAACCTGGAGTATGCGCAGAAGTCCGCCGCGCGCGTTCGCGAAACGGGGAGAAAGTCGCTCGCCGTACGCTGCGACGTTTCGAAATCCGCCGACGTCAACGCCATGCGCGACGCCGTGCTCGCCGAGTTCGGCCGCATCGATATCCTGGTGAACAACGCCGGTATCGCCGGGAAGAACGTTCCCATGATCGAAATCGATGAAGCCGAGTGGGACCACATCATCACCGTGGACTTGAAGAGCGTCTATCTCTGCTGCCGCGCGGTGTTGCCGCACATGATCGAGCGCGGCTACGGGAAAATCGTCAACGTGGCCTCGATTGCGGGCAAGGAGGGCAATCCCGGCCTGGTTCCCTACTCGACGGCGAAGGCGGGCGTCATCGGCCTGACCAAGGCGCTCGCCAAGGAAGTGGTGACAAAGGGCGTCTACGTGAATGCCGTCGCCCCTGCCGTGATCGAAACGCCGATTTTGAAGACGCTGACCGAGCAGCAGATTAGCTACATGACCAGCCGGATTCCCATGGGCCGCGTCGGCAAGCCCGAGGAGGTCGCCGCGGTGATCCACTTTCTCGTCTCGGATGATTCGAGCTTCGTCACCGCGCAGTGCTACGACGTGAGCGGCGGCCGCGCGACGTATTAGATAGCGCCGGGCATTAGCCCGGCCTTTTGTATTTCGCAGAGGTGCTGGCCTAAAGGCCAGCGCTACAAATTCACCGCCAGCAGCTTGCGCTCGGTCATCTCCTCGATGGCATAGCGGATGCCCTCGCGGCCCAGGCCGGAGTCTTTTACGCCGCCGTAGGGCATGTTGTCGGAGCGGAAAGTTGGAACGTCGCCCACAATCAGCGCACCCACCTCCAGCGCATCGTAAGCTTCAAAGATCAGCTTGGCATCGCGCGTGAAGAGACCTGCCTGCAATCCGTAAGAAGTGTCGTTCAAGCGGCCGAGCGCCTCGGAGAACTCGTCGTAGGGCTCGACGGTCACGACCGGGGCAAAAATCTCCTCACAGTTCACGCGCTGATTGGGGCGCGTCGAGGTGAGCACCGTGGGTTCAACCAGCGAGCCTTGGCGCTTTCCGCCGCAGACCAATTCTGCCCCGCCCGCAACAGCCTCATCAATCCAGGTTACGGCGCGCGCGGCGGCAGCCTCGCTGATCATGGGGCCAACGTCGGTCGTTTCCTCGAGGGGGTCGCCGAGTTTCAGTTTCTTGACGCGCGGCACGAATTCGCCAAGAAAGTCTTCCAACACAGAGCGCTCCACCATAATCCTTTGAACCGAAATGCAAACCTGCCCAGCGTAGGAAAACCCGCACACGGTGCAGCGCTCGGCGGCATAGGCAAGGTCGGCGTCGCGGTGGATGACCACGCCCGCGTTGCCGCCAAGTTCCAGCACGACCTTTTTCTTCCCTGCCTTCGCGCGTAGCGCCCAGCCTACGGCGGC
>JACQNR010000178.1 GCA_016202975.1 Acidobacteriota bacterium | reverse complement strand
CCATTACAGCCAAAGCTCACTTTTAGTGAAGTCTGAGTGTAAAGGCCACAATAGCCTCGGGAGCCGTTGTTGACAAGACCTTTGAGCATTTGCGAGACGCTTATCATGCCGGATTCAGGTTAAGGGTGTCAATTCTACCAGAGGCAGGGCCCCACTAAGGGATTAGAAAGGAAAAGTCGAACGACTGAGCGTCCTCCTGCGTCGGGCAGGCCGGTATTGTCCAGCCTTCTTTAATTGGGAAGGAAACGAATCGCTGAAAGGGAGAAAACAAATGACTGAAAAGAATACTCTGCGTTACGTACCAGTGGTAGTTCTCTTGATGATGGGCAGCGCGTTCGCGGCTCCCGGCAAAGGAGCCGGACGCTGCACCGATGTTTCCATTGCGGTCGATGTGTACCTCAAAGCCGGCGGTCGCCCAATGGCGATCTATGGCGACGGAGTGGACACTACCGGAGTCCCGCTCCCGCAGACCACGTATGCTGGCAAGATCAAAACTTGCGAACCGCAGTTTGGCGTCAATGCGGTCTTTTCCGCGTCGGGATCACGCAAGTTTAACTTCGACTTTTCGAAAGAGGGCGGCGTGAACGCTAAGTATCTCGCCCCCGGGGTTATCACGGTGAGAAGCATCACCTACAACATGGACGGCTACCAGCCATTTACCACTCGCGTGGGTTCGAGCTTTACGGTCAGGAAAACGACGTACTCGCTGACATTCTTTCCGCCAGTAACGGACCCGCCCTTGGTGGACACGGACGATGTCGATCCGGTGTTCCGGGACGGGATTGTTGTCGGAGACCCAGGGGCATCGCCTGCAACGGTGACGCCGCAGCCGTTCAACTGCTCTGGCCCTGCGTCCTCACAAATCCCACCCAGTTGGTGGGTGGAGGGCCTGAGTTCTCCCCAGGTTGGTACTCTCGGCGACGGCGATGGCAATGTGGTGGGGCAATATTCGATGCCCTTCAAGTTCTACATCCGTGCCCTGTCGTGCTTCGCTTACTGAGCAGGTAGCGCATCTATAACGGCGTCGGCGTTGTCAAGCGACACTTCGGCCCTGGCGCGCCGGGAGCGGGGTCAAGGGCGGCCCGACGATTTTTGTCGGGCCGTTCATCGCAGACCCTTGACGCCGCGGACGGCGCCCGCACACTCGAACCGGGACGAAGCCCTGGGGCTTTTTCCAGGGCTTCGTCCTGGGAGGATTCTTTTCGGCTCATCCCGACCAAGGCTCGCCTCGTTGAATCCCGCGATGGAACGCTGCGGTTCCACCACTCATCTATTCGATCTCGATCAGATCGGGACCATGATTCCTCATTCAAACTCCTCGCCTGGTGCGAGGAGGCCCGGCGCCCAATCAGACTTTCGACCCCGACACGGTCGGGGCCACCGCGCTACTCGGGCTGCCGGACATGCGAACCAGCTGCGCGTAGTCCAGGCGCGCGCGCAGCATCCAGTACAACCGCACCGCCAGGCGGCGGGCGACGGCCACCTTCGCCACTCCGCTCACCCGGCGAAATTTCAGTCGTTGATAGGCGCGGCGCAACTCCGGGTCATAGCGCGCCGCCGTCTGCGCCGCCTGCACCAACAGCCAGCGCATCATCGTGTTGCCTTGTTTCGAAATAGCCCCCAGCCGCTGGCGGCCTCCGCTGGAGCGCTCGCGCGGATTCAGTCCCAGGTAACTGACCACCTTGCGGCTGTTCCGGAAGCGCTCCACCGGCCCCAGCGTCAGCACCATCGCCAGCGCCACCACCGGACCCACCCCCGGATGCGTGCGCAGCCGCTCCACTTCGGCGCGGCCGGCCGCGGCTTCTTCCACCGCTTGGTCCAGTTCCGCGACCGAGGCGTCCAACTGCTCGAGCCATCCCAGGAGTTCCTTGCGGCGTCGCGTGGCCCAAGGCAACAGCGCCAGGCTTTCCAGCTCGGCTCGCCCGCGCCGGCTCCACAGCGCACCTTTCCGACACACTCCCTGGCTGATGGCCAACGCGTGCAGTTGGTTCTTCACCGTGGTGCGCGCCCGCACCAGCTTCAGGCGATGCACCAGCAACTGGCGCAGATCACGCTCTTCGAGCGACGGCACCCAGACGCGCGGAAATCGATCCGTGCGCAGCAGGTCCAGCAGGTGCTCGGCATCGCGCGTGTCCGTCTTCTGCTGGCGAACCTCGCTGGCTCGGATGCGCGCCGCGTCGCCCACCCACAGTTCGTGCCCGCACTCGCTCAGCAGCCGCTCGAACCAGAGCGCCGGAAACGTCGCTTCTACGCCCACCACCGCCCCCCGCGGCCACGACGCGTAGAACTCCCGCGCCTCCCCGTTTTCGTGTTCCAACCGGCGCGTCCGGATCTCCCCGGTCTCTTTCTCGATCCACGCTACAACTTGGTAGCGCGTATGCAAATCACATCCCATAATATTCATGGCTCGGCTCCTTTCCCGGCAGGCCTTGGTCGTGATTACCAAACCAAGTCTACCGGTGATCTGGAGCCGACGCCGTTATCCAATCAGACCTGTTTTGAAGGTCCGCGGTTCGTTAAATGGGAAAAGTCGCCGGGTGCCCCGCCCTTCGGCGGTATCGAAGGGTGGGGCGGTTTTGAGTTTTCAAGATTTCGTATCCCACCCTTGCACAGAACGCAAGGATGCGCCACCCCCTTACCCCAACGGGTGGGCCATCCGCCGGGAAGACTCGTTACGGTTCAGATCAGAATATGCCGGCGCTCTGCACGAATCTCATCTCACGCGTAGAAGCCGTCCCGGTAAATATCAGTCGAGGCCCGCTCGGTATCGATCTTCCAGTCTTCCAAGCGTGGTCCCTTCCATTTGGCTCCCTTTTCGCGGATCTGCGCAAGCTGCTCTTCCGTCAAAGGCTTGAACTGCTGGACGATACGCACGTCGTCTTCGATCTGGCCTAGGGTCGTGCAGCCGAGAGCAAGACAGTGAATGGGTAGACTGAGGACATAGGACAGGCAATCTTTCAAGGGAATGGCATGAAGCAGCTTTGAGTTCGCGGTGCTCTTCATTCCCTGGATACCCATGCCACGTTCGACAGCAATGGGCAGAACGATCTTCTCAAAGCTCAGGTACGAAGGGTCCGCCGGATTAAGCGGCATCAGAATTGAATCGTACTTGTCGTACCTCTTCAGCATCTCCAAATGAACCTGCGGGTCATGGTGGCCCGTGAAGCCAATAAAGCGGCATTTGCCCCCTTTCTTGGCCGCTTCGAAAGCTTCGATGGCCCCGCCGGGTGCGAAGATCTGCTCCACCTCGTGCATCTTGGAGACCTGATGAATCTGCCACAGGTCGACATAATCAGTCTTCAAAGCCCGCAAGGATTTTTCGAGGTCTGCCTCGGCTCCTTGGCGGGAACGCTGAGGAGATTTCGTTGTAATAAAAATGCGCTTTCGGAATGGCGCCAAGACGTCTCCGTAGACCTCCTCGGATTTCCCTTGCCAATAAATCCGGGCGTTGTCGAAGTAATTGACGCCGAGCTGGCAGGCGCGAAGCGTAATGGCCTTTGCGTCTTCGTAACTGCACATCGGGAATCGACCACCGGCCATGCCGATGATCGTCAGCCGCTCGCCGGTTTTGCCGAACACCCTTTTGGGAATCTCGCCCGACTCTGACCGGCCCTTAAGCTCGCCGCCCGTGTAAATCGAGAGTCCCGCCGCAGCGGATGCTGCAAAGAATTTTCTGCGCCGCATATAGCCTCTCCTCTTCTGGAGTTTCTGTTCCAGTGTGACCTGGTTTTACAGCTCCACCCATTTGCTCTTTGTCGTTCAGCCCTGGCGGAATTATAAGCCCGCGAACGCATTTAAGTCCACGACCGGTCGCATGGCTAAGGCGGTGAATTTTGGCTTCGTCTCCGGCTCCCCCTCAACAATGAGCTCCGATAAGGATTTCGGATGGCTGCCGCAGAATCCGCACACCAGGGGTTTGCACCAGCCACGGCGTTGCTCCCTTTGGCGTATAATCCAATCTTCTTGAGAGGAGCGTGGGCAATGAGCAATCTTGACCGGCGGGACTTTGTGAAGGCGGCTGCGGCGATGGGACTGACCGCGGCGCTCAGCGACTTTGGCTGGAGCATGGCCAAGGCCGCGGAGGAAGCCGGCCCCATGCCCATGCGCACGCTCGGGCGCACCGGCCTGAAGGTGGGCATTCTGGGCCTGGGTGGATTTCATGCCACGCTGCACGAGAAGGAAGCGGATTCGATCTCGCTGATGCACCGTGCGAT
>JACQNR010000177.1 GCA_016202975.1 Acidobacteriota bacterium | reverse complement strand
GCACGGCGTGGAGCAAGGGCGTGCCTCCCATCACGCACGCCTCGATGCCGAGGTGCACCCCCATCTCGCCCGCCAGCTCGGTAAGCTCCGCGCCGTGCTCTGCCACCAGTTGCTTGTTCGCGGTAGCCAGATGCTTGCGGGCGCGTAGCGTCGCCATGGCCACCTCGCGCGCGTGCGTGACGCCGCCGATCAGCTCGACCACCACGTCGATCTCCGGGTCGGCGATGACCTTCTTCCAATCCGCTGTGATGCGCACCGAACGCGGCAGCCAGGAGAGATTCTTCTTTACAACGTCGCAGACCGTCTTGAGCTCGATGCGGCAGCCGAGCCGCCGCTCGACCTCGTGCTGGTGTTCCATCAGCACCTTCGCCGTGCCCGTGCCGACCGTGCCAAATCCGATGATGGCGAGTCTCACGGCGCGCGGCCCGCTGGCGGCGAGTTCGATGCGATTGCCCACGGCGCGGCTTTGGCGTTTCTTGCTCATAGCAGGTTCCGAAGAAAGTGAATTCAATTAAGTAACATCGAACGCCGCCGGCTGGCAAGGAAAACGTGGGGGTGTTCGCAAACGTTTCAACGCTGCCATCCAGAGAAGTCCCGACGTAGTGCGTCGGAACGACGAAGGATCTGTAGTTGCTTTGGTCAGGGTCCAGAATGCAGATCCTTCGCATCGCCCTGCATCCGTCAACAGACGGATGCCAGGGCTCGCTCAGGATGGCCTTCGTCCGTCGTGCCCCTAGGAAGCGCGGGCCCTTTCGACGGCCCGGCGCAGGTTCTGAATCGCCTCGTCAGCGGGCCGGGTATGCCCGTAAGAAACGCTGTAAAAGTACTTCACGGCCTCCAGGCTGGCGCGGAGTAAATCCTCCCTGAATTTTTCAGGGGGCAAACTGTCGACATGCTCGAGTGGAGCTCGCGTGGGCGGCCGCGAGAACCCTTTCTCGCTCCACGTCTCGTCGAGATAAGTGAGTAGCGCCTGCACTTCCCGGGATGAAACGCCGGCGGGCCCCCGGGTGATTTTCCGCTGCGGGCGGGAAGATCGCTTTGATCGCCTCAACAACAAAGCTGCCAGGAGGCTGCCGGCCACCACCAGGATGACGATGCCTGTTGCGGGCGACCAGAGAATTCCCGCCAGCCCCAGAACCTGCTGCCAGAGCCAATGGAAGAGGCCGCTCAAATCCCTCCGGCGCCAGTAAACAAGCGCTTCGGAATACATTCCCGCCGCCCATTCCTTTGCGTTATCCAACCATCCACTCTCGAATCGGGCCCGCGCCGCGGCATACTCGGCTTCGGGCGTGGGGTCGGCTTCGACCCAGCCCCGTCCCGGAACGTAGGCTTCGATCCAGGCGTGGGCGTCCGCCTCGCGCACCACGAAGTGGCCGCCCTTGCGGTTCCATTCCTGCACCGCAAAACCTGTCACGTAGCGGCAGGGGATTCCCTGGAGTCGAAGCAGGACGGCAGCGGCACTGGCGAAATATTCGCAATAGCCGCGATGTTTCTCGAAGAGGAATTCCGCAACCGGATCCTGCGAATGAAATTTCCCCACTTCCAACGAGTAGTGGCACTGATTTTGAACAAACTGGACTGTGTGCCGTATTCGATCCTCGCTGGTGTTCGCTTCTGTGGCGAGGCGTCCGGCAAGCTCCGCGAGGCGGGGGTCGAGCCGCTCCGGAGGGCGCAGAGACGCGGCGAGAAGTTCAGGCGGCGCAGCTCCGGACTGCACCAGGTCGCCGCTGCGCTGGTTGAGGATGCCGTAGATTTCGGGCGAAACCGAGAGCGGCGTGGTCAACGTACGATGCGCATCCACAGAGATTGCCGAAGTCTCCGCGCGCACCACCCTCTGGCCCGCGGGCGAAATCAACAGGCCGGGGTTGAACCCGACTTGAACGATTTTTGTTCGGATTGGAACATCATCGAACATCGGCCCAGGCAGAACGTACGTCCTGCCTGGAATCTCTCCCAGCCACTCCGCCGTTTCGGCGTCGAAGGTGAGCTCCGCTCTGGTCAATGGGCGCAACTGCTGAACGGACGCCGCGAGCGCTTTCCATGCCCGCCCGTCGAACTGGGTGTAAATACGTCCACGTAGTTTCTGCGCGCGGGAACTCCACACGCGGAAAACCACTTTGCTCGAAAGCTGCAACTGCTCCAGGTCCCCGAGGCGGGATTCGGTGGCAAAACTCGAGTAGCTGGTCGTCGAAACATTCATCAGGACGGCGGTCGCCGACTCGACGCGGGTCTGGGCTTGGGGCAGAGCCCAGATGATTCCCGCGGCGATTAGCGCGGCTGGGGGGAGCACAAAGACTGCCCGCCAGTTGATTCGACGCGTGTGCGGTGCGGGCCCGCGACCCGCTGGACCCGCT
The DNA here is from genome assembly GCA_016202975.1 of Acidobacteriota bacterium. GTDB lineage: Bacteria > Acidobacteriota > Terriglobia > UBA7540 > UBA7540 > JACQNR01. The sequence goes on along the minus strand of JACQNR010000177.1, from coordinate 11,388 downwards.
TGCCCGACGGCAAGATAAGTTAATGCGGCCACTCCACCCAGGGCCAGGACAGGCTCCAGGCGCGCGGCGCCATTGAACGCCGCGAGAGTGAATATTCCCAGCACGCATGGAATCAGCGCCGCTCCCGGCCGCCAGACTTCGGTGCCAAAGAGAAATGCGACCGTGAATCCCGCAAGCGCCAATCCCTCCAACATCTCCAGTTGACTCATCGTCTGCTGCGAGAGGATGGGATAGGCCATGATGAGGTAGGCGAGGACAATGGTCCCGCCCAGGATCGCGTACGCGGCGTATCGGGCCGCAGCCGCCGCCCATCGGGAAAGGTGCTCCAAGCGAAAGAAGAGCGAGAGCAGACTGAGGAGACCCGGGACGATAACCCACACCATTCGATGGGCGAGCAGCAAGGCGGCCAGGGCGGAGATCACCAGGGCCGCGAGGGCCAACTGGCCCAGGCGCGCTACGCCGGGAACCGCGGCGAATCGGAGTTCAAGCAGCCGGCCGATTCGCAACTGCACCTCCCTGTGCGGCGTCGAGCGAGCGCTCGACGTCCTCCGGCGTCATCAAGGTGATTTCTCCCAACTCGTCTCCCACCTGCTGCCACGGCTTGCGCGTTTCGCCCTGGTGCACGAGCATCACGCGCACCGCCGTGCCGAGCGCCTTCACGCGCTGTAGGAATTCTTCCCTCTGGTTGTCCCAGTCGAGCAGGACCGCAACCACCGTCGTAATCTGCGCGAGCTTGTCGAACAGGGCGGGACCGACAGTCTGAAAGGGCGGCTGCGGGCAGGGATCGAGGCACGCCAACACGTCCAGAATGTTTTCGAGATAGGCGAGGCTTCGCCCGGCGCTCACCTCGTAGATGTCGGGCCCCGCAGCGAGAATGTCCACGATATATTCGCCGCGGCTGAAGAAGTCGGCGATGGATGCGGTGAGCGACACCGCCGCCTCGAAGGCCCGCTCCTCGCCCGCCTTGGGCGGGGAGGAGAGGAACGTGTCGAGGATGACGGCGATGCGGCAGAAATATTCTTCTTGATATTCTTTCACCACGGGCTGGCCGCGCCGCGCAAACGAGCGCCAGTGAATGTGCTTGATAGGATCACCCTCGCGGTACTCGCGCGTGCCGACAAATTCGATGGCGTCACCGATCGAGGAGGCGAGCGGAATCCCTCCCGGCTGGTATCGCCGCCCCAAGGGCACGATGAAGTTTTCCATGGAATAGAAGCGCGGATACACGAGCAGGATTTGCTCGTCGAGCGCCCGCTCGCGCGTCAAGGCGAGGCGCAAAGGGTCGGCGCCGCGAACCTCCGGGCCGCGCAGTAGGTAACGCCCGCGCCGCGTGGCCTCAAGCTGCGCGGTCAGTTCGACCGGCTCATCGCGCTTCGCCTGGAGAAAAGTCCGCCAGGGCGTGAAGCGGATTTTGTCCCCCCCACCGTGGGGAGGAGGGAGGGCGAAGCAGAGATCGCGCTGCCCGAAGCCGCCCGTCGAGACAATGCGTGCCCGCACCGTCACCGGTGTGAGCGCCGTGACGCGCGTGGGCAGCGCACATTCGAATCGCACGCGCGGACGGGGCAGGAAGGCGAAAAGCGCCGCGATGACGGCGATCCCCGCGAGCACGGCAAATATCTTGAACACCTGGTTGCGGCGCGTGTCGAGGCCGAGCGTCGCGACCATCAGCACCGTCCAGAACAAGTATTGACCGCGCGCCGTCAGCCGGGCGCGGTACTCGCGGACCAGGCGACCCAGGAGCGTAACTGAACGGCGAGCTTCGGCCACGGCTCAGACACCCACCGGGACGCGCCCGAGAATTTCGCCGACCACGTCCTCCTTCTGGACGCCGGAGTACTTGGCCTTGGTGTCGAGCGTCAGGCGATGCGCCAGGGTGCGAACCGCCACACCCTTTACGTCCTCCGGAATCGAGTAATCGCGGCCCTCGATGAAGGCTCGAGCCTGGGCGGCGCGGAAAAGAATCAGCGTGCCGCGTGGCGAGCATCCCACCTTCACCGCGGCGTGATGCCGCGTCGCGTCCGCCAGATCGACAATGTAGCGCGCGATGCGCGTGTCCACCTTCACGGCGCGCACGGCCTCCTGCATGGCGAGAATCTCCGCGCAGTCGAGCGTCGGCGTGACGTCGTCAAGCGGATGATGGTGGAACTGGCTGTAAAGCACATCGACCTCGTGGTCCTTGCCGGGATAGCCGATGCCGATCTTCATGCCAAAGCGGTCGAGCTGCGCCTCGGGCAGCGGATAGGTGCCGTGATACTCGATGGGATTTTGAGTCGCGATCACCAGGAAAGGGGACGGCAGCGGGCGCGTGGTGCCCTCAATGGAAGCCTGGCGCTCGCTCATCGCCTCCAGCAGGCTCGATTGGGTTCGCGGCGACGCGCGGTTGATTTCATCCGCAAGCAGAATGTTCGTAAAGACCGGCCCGGCCTTGAAGTCGAAGGTTCCGTCCTTGGGACTGTAAATGGAGGACCCCAGAACGTCCGTGGGCAGAAGGTCGGGCGTGAATTGCACGCGCTTGAAGTCGGCGGAAATGGATTTGGCGAGCGCCTTCGCGAGCGTCGTCTTGCCCACGCCGGGCACGTCCTCCATCAGGATGTGGTTGCTGGAGAGAAGCGCCACGACCAAGTCGCGCAGCGACTCGTCCTTTCCGAGGATGACTCTGCCGAGCTGTGCCCGGAGCGCAGAGATTTTTGCGAGATAGGAGTTGTTTCCTGCCACCGATGGCCTCAGTGAATACCGTAAGGATTGAACCCAGGATGGCGGGATGCTAATCGCAGGTCAGATGGAAGTCAAGCGCCGAGCAGGGGTCCGGCCGTAGGGGCGGGTCTTAGACCCGCCCCTACCACTCGAACTCGATGCGCGTGCGGCGGGCGGAGAATTCCTCGTAGGGCCAAACGCGCAGGGTGCGGATAACGTGCGGCTCGGCGGCGTAGGCGAGCAGGATGGTGAGGACGTTGATGGGCTTCACGCCGCCCGCGAGGTACGGCTCTGGAACATAGAACTCTTTCTGCGGGCCGACGGTCGCATAGCGGCCAATGAATTTACCATTCAGATAAATCAGCGCGTCACGCTCTGCTTCAAAGATGAGTTTCCAGGGAACCGTCCATCCGCCGCCGATGGTGGGCAGAGTGAATTCCGCGCGACACCAGGTGAAGGCGGGAACGATTTCCTTCGACGCTGCCACTGATCCCAGCTCCTCCGGCTGCCAATCCTTCTGCGTCATCTGCGAAATCTGCGGATCAATCTCGCGCCCGCGCATCATGGCCGGTAAGCGCTGGACTTGCCACTTCTCGATGGCCGTGGCGGTCTGGGCGTCGGCCCCGAGGCGCACGGACTCAATGCCGCTCAGGTCGCCGAGCTCTTTGCCGATGTTGTACGAGCCGAACCGTTCGTAGGCGATCTCAATCAAATTCGCGCCGGCACGCGCGTAAGCGGCGAGGGGAAATTCCACTTCGCGCCTGATGTTCGAAGCCTCTGCGGCCAGCTTGCCGTTGATGAAGACCTTCTTCACGTCGTCGGTGAAGGCGGTGAGGAACATGGCGCGCTCGCCGCGATGCTCAAACTCGGCGCGATACTTCACGTAGCCGAACGGCGCCTCGCCCAAATCTTCCAGCGCACGCAGCGGCCCCGCCAGCCACTCTCCCGACTGCGGGTCGAATTTCTCCGTGCGGAATTGAATATTCTGAAGCGCCATGGGTTCGACCGGAAGCGCGGGCGTGGAAACATTCACGCGCGTCTTGCGCCGCGGACGCTCGTAGTCCACCGCCACCGGAAGGCCGTCCACAAAGCATTTGAGGGGCGTGGGCGGAAGCAGGGCGAGAAGCTGATGCTCGCCGGGCTGAAAATCCATTTCCGCCCAGAGACCTTTCTTGGTGATTCCGCTCGCCACGAACTGGTAGGCGTCGGTGAGGAAAGGCACGGACATCGGTTCGGGCTTCTCGACGCCGGGGATGAACTTGGCGGTGAACTCCGCCGTCCAACTGCGCAGGGCGCGCTCGCGCGGCGCGACAACCACCAGCAGGTGATTGTTAATGAACAGTATATTCTCGGTCTTTTCTATCCGGATGCCGAGGACGACCGACTCAAAGCCCTCGTCCCAGTAGTTGTAAGCGTAGTCGCCCTCCACCTTGGGCTCGGTGGCGCTGGCGAGGGAAATTTCTGCCAGGCGTCCCGGCTCGTCGTAGATGACTAGGAACTCCCAGTTGCCGATGGGTCCGTGGGCGAGAACCTCGGCCGTGGTGTAGCGGATGCGCGTGCCCGTGACCTGAAGCGCCACCGGCAGCATCTTCATTTCGTGCGGCGCCAGTTCCAGCTCGCCCTCGCGCGGCGCCGTGATGGTGCGCAGCGTAGGGCTGAAGGGGTCCTGAAAACTCATCCTGAATCGCTGCGGCGCGCCGGCTTCCTCGCGCACGAAGACCACACCAGCCTTGCCGCTGGCGCGTTCCGTCACGCTGACGCTGGGGTTCGAGGAAGTCGGTGCGAGCTCGACCATGCTCGAGCGCAGCAGGACATTGCCGAAAAGTTTCAGCGACGTGCAGATGCCGCGCGCCGCGTAATATTTTTCCCACAGTCCGCCCGGCTCGCGCAGGGGCGCGGCGAAATCGTAGGTGGTGGTCATGGTCTTCCCGGCCCAATCGAAATTGGTTCCACCGGATCCCATGTAGTAATTGAAGTAGGTCACGCCCTGCTCGAGCACGGTCTTGGTGACCAGGTTGAGCTGCGCGCCGTTCACGCCGTCCTGGTCGACCGAAAGTTTTTCGCCGATTTTGCTGAACCAGCCGCCCTGCAGCTCCGTTACGCCGAGCGGCGCAGTCGCCTCCGCCAGGCGCAGCCTGATGAGCTGCGGCACCACCTGCTTCACTACTTCCCAGCGCGGATAGAAGTTGCAGGTGTCCATGATGCGCGCCATCGCGGGGTCGGAATTCGCGCGCGCCTCTTTGGTCCAGCAGGTGATGATGGGCACGGTGATGCCCGAGGTGTAACAGAAGCGGTAGAGCGCGCGGATGTATTCAAGCTTCGCGGCCGGGGCCATAGGCGGCGAAAAGTCGTATTCGTTTTCCACCTGCACCAGGATGATGGGCCCGCCCATGGTGATCTGGTGGCGCTGGATGACGGGCAGAACCAGTTCGTACCAGTGCTGCGACCATTTGATATTTTCCGGATGGTTGCTGCGCAGCGGAAAGCGTTTCGCCGCGACCCAGTCGGGGATTCCGCCGCGATGCCACCCGGCGCAGACGTAGGGCCCCGGGCGCGCGATCATCCAGAAACCCATCTCCTTCACGAGTTTTGTGAATTCCTCGAACTCGCTCAAATCGCACTTGCCCTCTTCGCGCTCGTGGAAGTTCCAGAAGACGTAGCTCTCGATGGTATTGAAGCCCGCGCGCTGCAGCTTTTCCAGGCGGTCGCGCCAGAGCGACTTCGGGCAGCGCGGATAATGGAACGTTGAACCGTAAACGAGGGCGTCGTGCCCTTGAATGATGAAGCAGTGCGAGTCGTACTTGATGATTAGAGGACTTTCGAAAATTTCCTGTTCCTGTGAGGTTTGCAGGGCACCGGGAATCAGCGGACTGCTCCCAAAAGCCGCCACGGGCGTGAAAAAAACGCATTGAAGAAAACTTCGGCGGTTAGATTTCACTATCCTTTTGGGCTGAATCCTCCGGGTCAGATTCGTTCTTGCGCGAACTCACCAGAAATTGGTAGTGCGGCCTGAACCTCGTCGCCCAGCAAACCTTGGAGTGCACCCCATGGCATGTGCACTTCACGCCGACCTTCTGCGTAACTCGACACTCGATAGGGATCGAAGAACAGAACAATTCCCTTGGGATTGATTACAAATGTCTGGAAGTTTTCTTCTTTCGGGCCAGCACCTTGTAGAATCCAGTCGATCATTCCCTGGTCGGGAGCTTCTACGCCACGGTCTTGTGCAATTTGGTCACCTAGTTTAGATACGCAGAACTGAGAAACAAACCTTAAGTAGTCTGACTCCGGCTTGAAGATATCGCCAAGCTCGATCTCAACAAGGGGACAAGTGAGGAAATTGAGCGTGACCGTCCCCAAATTGGGATGTGCTGCACCCGCATAGTAGGTCCAGATTTTGAATTCAATGCTGGCACATCGCTGCGAAGCGGTATGCAAAGTGTAGTCAATGTCTAAGAGAGATGGTCCAAAGTCGCGGTCAGTTTCGAGTTGCGCCGCCTCTAAGAATTGCTTTCGGCATCGCTGAACCTGCCCAAAGGCAAATCCCGCTATGGTCGCGTTTAACTCCAGGGTTAACGCGTCATTTGATGGCTTGAACTCAGGATATTTTGTCACGATTTCGTACGGTAGATTCATTGGCCGATGCTCCTCGAATTCTTTAGTGAAGACTGATCTGTCACCCGTGAGGTGGGAAGGCTTGCTTTCAAGGCGGCTAATCCCCTCGGAAATTGCATTAACCAATCTTGTGTACCCTTCACCGCCATTGAAATCAATCCATTGGAACTTGCGCAAAGAGTCTGGTACCTCACTGCTGTCGAGTCTGAGCGGGATGAGATATATGTCGTCTTCGAGTTTCTGTTTCCAAATTTCTAATGCCTCCTTGATTTCCTTTTGCAGAAACCCTCGCTTTGTGACTGATCGGCTGCTTACGCATGCAATGAAGAAATCAGCGAAGTGAACTGCCCTCCATATGCTCCTTTCCCAGTCCTCACCCGGAACGATATCCCCTTTCGCCATCCACGCCCTAAAGCCGTCTGACCGAAGCTTGGTCCAGTGGCGTTCCACTTCTACTTCATCCTCCTGCGCATAACTCAGGAATACCAAGGGCCTCTCTCGCATATTGGCTCCAACAATCGCACCGTGGTTCGAAACCTTAGAAGTTGTCGCGATCCGCGACGGATTCCAAGTTTGAGGTCGCAATTTGCGACCACTTAGGCCATTTGAGGTTTCAATCTGAAACCGCAGACTGAACATTCTACGCTCGGTGGCAGACGAGAGCGCCTGAAATCACGAACTGTGATTTCAAGGTGGCTTTCGTCCTTTCGCGCGCCGCATTCCCTGCGCCGTTTCAGGTGGTCAAAAACTGTGACCGCCTGGACGTTTGAGGTCACAATTTGTGACGTCAAGTTCCTTCCAACTTGACGTGCCAAACTGGAACCTCAAGGTGCGTGGCGGCATTGAGCCGCAGCTACTTCAGTAAGAAACACAACCTGGGGCGCTTCCGGCTTTCAGTCTCCAATCTTGAGCGGCCGCAGAGTATTGTGGAGCTGCCGGCGAAGCTCTCATCGCTCGTTGGGCGCCCGGCCTCCGAGCGCACGGAGGAACAGAACAAAGACCTCGCGGCGGCTTACCGGAAGTTCGCGCCGCTGCTCCAACCCGCACGCGATCTCCTGGCGGAGAAGGAGAAAGCACTCAAAGATTTGAATATCCCGTCGGCGATGATTCTGCGCGAGCGGCCGGGCTATCAGCGGCCCTCGACGCTGCTGCGGGTTCGCGGTGCGTTTCTCAGCCCGGGCGAACGTGTGTATGCCGACGTCCCCGCCTTGCTGCCGCCACTGCCCAGCGATCAGATGCCGAACCGCCTGGGCCTGGCGAACTGGTTAGCGAGCGACGACAACCCGCTGACCGCGCGCGTGATTGTGAACCGCTACTGGGAGCAGCTCTTCGGGCGCGGCATCGTGGGGACGCCGGAAGATTTCGGCACCCAAGGTGAGCGGCCCACCCATCCGGAGCTGCTCGACTGGCTGGCCACGGAGTTCATGCAGCAGGGCTGGAGCATGAAGAAGATCCTGAGCACCATCGTGACCTCGGCCACCTACCGGCAGTCCTCGGACGTGTCGCCGGAACTGCTGGAGGGCGACCAATACAACACTCTTCTGGCACGCGGGCCGCGCTTCCGCGTCGAAGCCGAGATGATTCGCGATATCGCTCTCGACGCGAGCGGCCTGCTCAGCCTGAAGATGGGCGGGCCAAGCGTCATGCCCTATCAGCCGGAGGGCGTCTGGGACATACCTTACAGTTCCGACAAATGGGGGACGAGCAAGGGCGAGGACGCGCATCGCCGCGGCGCTGGCCAACCTGTTCAATTCGAATTTATTCGCTTCCGAAACGTACGATCCGGCGAATCCCCTCGCCCCCCGCCCTCCGCATTTTGCTCCCAAGGCAAAGAACGTCATTTTCCTTTCCATGCCGGGCGCGCCCTCGCAGCTCGACATGTTCGACTACAAGCCCCGGCTGTGCCAGTTGAACGGCAAGGAATGTCCCGCGGAATACTTGAAGGGCGAACGCTTCGCGTTCATCCGCGGCGTCCCCAGACTGCTGGGCACGCCGCACGAGTTCAGCCAGCACGGCGAGTCAGGGGCCTGGGTTGTCAACCTCCTTCCCCACACCAGCAAGATCGTGGATGAGCTCACCTTCATCCACTCGATGACCACCACGCAGTTCAATCATGCCCCCGCGCAGATCTTCATGAGCACCGGCCACCAGATTCCCGGACGGCCAAGCATGGGCTCGTGGCTCACTTACGGCCTGGGCAGCGAGGCGAAAGAGCTGCCGGGCTTCGTCGTGCTCATCAGCGGCGAAAACCAGCCCGACGGCGGCAAGGCCTGCTGGTCGAGCGGATTTCTGCCCACCGTCTACCAGGGCGTGGAGTTCCGCTCCAAGGGCGATCCCGTCCTGTTCCTGACCAATCCCGAGGGCGTGAGCCGCGAAACGCGCCGCGAATCGCTCAATCTGCTCCGCGACCTCAACCAGCAGCACCTGGAATCCAACGGCGACCCGGAAATCTCCACGCGCATTGCCGCTTACGAGATGGCCTACAAGATGCAATCCAGCGTGCCCGAACTTACCGATATCTCCAAGGAACCAGAAAGCATTCACAAGATGTACGCCACCGAGCCGGGCAAGAAATCTTTCGCCAACAACTGCCTGCTGGCGCGGCGCCTGGTGGAGCGCGGGGTGCGCTTCGTCCAGATCTACCATCGCGGCTGGGACAATCACGGCGTCAGCGCGGAAACCGACATCGTGCAGCGCCTGCCGCGCCTCTGCCGCGAAATCGATCAGCCCGCCGCTGCGCTTATCCAGGACCTGAAGCAGCGCGGCCAGCTCGATTCGACGCTGGTCGTCTGGGGCGGAGAGTTTGGCCGCACGCCCATGAACGAGTCGCGCGACCGCTCCAAGTTTCTGGGGCGCGATCACCACGCGCACGCCTTCACCATGTGGCTTGCCGGCGGCGGCATCAAGCCCGGCGTTACTTATGGCAAGACTGACGAGCTCGGCTACAACATCGCCGAAGACCCGGTCGAGGTCCACGACCTCCACGCCACCATGCTCCACCTGCTGGGCATCGACCATACCAAGCTCACCTACAAATTCCAGGGCCGCCAGTTCCGCCTGACCGACGTCTCCGGCAACGTGATTCAGAAGTTGCTGGCGTGGGGGCGCACCACCCCTTTATCCCCTCCTCAGCGGAGGAGGGGAGTCTTCTTGCTCCCCTGCGTGATAAGGAGGGGTCAGGGGGTACTCTGAAGCTCCCCTCCTGATTCAGGAGGGGGCAAGGGGGTGGTTGCGAACCGCCCCTGAAGCGCGGCTGGGTGTCTCCCTTGATGCATGTCCGTCAGCCGACGGGTCGCCGGTCACAGACCGGCGCGACAGCCCGACGCGCCATGCCCCTGGCCGTGCCATTAGAAATCGGTTGAGTTCCCGCCCGAACCGATACACTATGTAACCCGTTCGGAGCGAGATTGGGCCCGCGCGATGCGCACGGCCAAAACAGATTTGGAGACGGCGGTGGGATGCGCAAGTACACTCATTATGAAATGCTCGGCGTTCCTCAGGGCGCCACCAAGGCCGTGATCAAGAATGCATTTCGCGAAAAGGTGAAGCTCTATCACCCCGACCTCACCCCGGGCGTCGACGGAAGCCGTTTTCAGGCCATCGTGGAAGCCTGGGATGTCTTGTCCGACCCCTGGAAGCGCAAGAACTATGACCGCGAGCTCCAGGAATCGGCCCCGGAGAAAACCTGGAACCGCAGGAAAGGATCGGCCTGATCCCACGTCGCCCCCGCACCCGCTGCCCGTCATTGTTGCTGTCACTCTGAGCGGAGCGAAGACCCCCCGCAGTTACGAGTGCAACTACCGAGACCCTTCGCGGCGCTCAGGGTGACAAACCAAAACCATCGCAGACATCAAGGAACGATGTCTGCGCCAGCCGCCCTAATGGGTGGGTCACCCGCCAACGTAGCACAAGTGGTCCCACGCTGCCGCGGGGGTTGACAGGCGGCCAAACCTATGCTATATAACTAGCCTAGGTATGGACGAGCCCGGCCGTCCACTGACGATCCAGCCCGCCGCTTCCGCCGAGGGCGCTTCCCTGCCCGCGCCGCGCAAGCGGCGATTGAGCGCCCGCGAGCTCGCCGCGCGCCGCGCCAACATCGCCCAAGCGCACGCCGCCGATAAGGACTTCACCTACCGTGCGACCCCCCGCCGCCACGCCGCCAGTCTTGCCAACATTCAGAAAGCCATCGCCTGGCGACGCTCGCGCGAGGGCAACGCCCGCGCCCGGCTCAACGCCCTCCAGCACGGACTGGATGCGCTCCAGTTTGGGGCGGCTTTTGAGAAGCTCGCCGACGCTCCCGAAGATTCGTCGCAGCACTACGCGCGCGTGCGGCGCATCTTCCGCCCGGAGACGGAAGAGGAAGATCGGTTAACGGAACGCCTGGCGCGCGCCTCCTGGCGGCGCATCAGGCTGTTTCGTGCCCGGGCGCGCTACGAGCAGACCGCCTGGCAAAAGTGGGCTGCGCGGGCGGGCAAGCTGCAGCACATCGCGCTGGAAGCTTTTTCCGACCGCGCCGTCGCAGTTTCGCGACTTCTGTTTCGGGCAGAAAAGATGGAGACCGAAGCGTTCGCGCTAGAGCGGCGGATCGAGCAGATTCTGAAGTCACTGCTGCACGAGCGGGGCCGGAAGTCGAAGGTCTGAACGACGCGCGCGGTGCGTGCCTTGCCCCGTGTCATTACTATTCCGCAGGCGGGAAAAGAAGAATTTGCCGGGTGCCCCACCCTTCGGCGGTCGCGAAGGGTGGGGCGATTGTCGATCTCAGAGAAGAACCTTAAGTACCCCACCCTTGCACAGAACGCAAGGATGGGGCACCCCTTAATTTCGTGGGTGGGCCACTCCCTTGTCATTCTGAGCGCAGCGAAGAATCTCCGGGGCTGGCGCAGACCCTTCGGGTCTGCGATCGCGGTGTGAATTGCGCCTCCGGCGCGCAGACCTAAATGGCAAGGTATGCGCCACCCGCGCTCCCTGTCCACCAGAATTTTCTTTCGGATTCAACAGAGGTAATATAAAAGTATGAACAACATTAATAGCCCTAAAAAGAAGTTGTCACCAGAACAACGTGAAGAACTACTCAGAGCG
>JACQNR010000176.1 GCA_016202975.1 Acidobacteriota bacterium | reverse complement strand
TGGTCATAGCTCGTGAGATCCGCGAGCGTGAAGCCGTCGTGGCAGGTGATGAAGTTGATGCTGGCCGAGGGGCTACGGCCGTCGTCGCGGTAGAGGTCGCTCGAGCCCGTGAGGCGATAGGCCATGTCGGCGAGCAGGCCGTGGTCGCCCTTCCAGTAGCGCCGCACCGTGTCACGGTAACGGCCGTTCCACTCCGACCAATCGACGGGAAACCCGCCGACCTGGTATCCGCCCAAGCTCACGTCCCACGGCTCGGCGATGAGCTTGACGTGATTGAGCACTGGGTCCTGATACACGATGTCAAAGAATGAGGCAAGCCGGTCAGGGCCGCCGCCCTCGCGTGCCAGCGCCGAGGCCAGGTCGAAGCGGAACCCGTCCACGTGCATCTCGAGCACCCAGTAGCGCAAACTGTCGGCAATCATGCGCAGCACCGCCGGATGCTGCATGTTGAGCGAGTTGCCGCAGCCCGTGTAGTCGCGGTAATAGCGCAGGTGCCCGGGTTCGAGGCAGTAGTAGGTGGGATTATCGATGCCGCGCCAGGAGAGCGTCGGGCCGAGGTGATTTCCCTCGCAGGTGTGGTTGTAAACCACGTCGAGAATCACTTCCAGGCCGGCCGCGTGCAGCGCCTTGACCATGCGCTTGAATTCCACCACCTGCCCGCCCTCGGGCGCGGAGGAGCTGTAGCGCGAATCCGGCGCAAAATAGCCCAGCGTGTTGTAGCCCCAGTAGTTCGTCAGCCCGCGATCGAGGATGGGTTTTTCCGGCTGGCAGGCGTGGACCGGCAAAAGTTCGACGGCGGTGATGCCGAGCTTTTTCAGATATTCCACAACGGGCGCGGCGGCGAGGCCCGCGTAGGTGCCGCGCTTCTTCGGCTCGAGGCCTGGAAATCTTGCGGTGAAACCTTTGACGTGCAACTCGTAAATCACTGAGCGCTGCAGCGCGACGTTGGGCGGTCGGTCGTCGCCCCAGTTGAAGCGGGAATCGACGACGATGGATTTGGGCACTGCGGCGGCGCTGTCGGAGCTGTCGCGCGCCAGGTCTGCGTCGGAATGGCCGAGCGTGTAAGCGAACGGTGAGCCCGCATTCCAATCGACCGCGCCGGTGAGCGCCCGCGCGTAGGGATCGACGAGGAGCTTCGCGGGATTGAAACGCAGACCCGTCCAGGGGTCGTAGCGCCCGTACACGCGATAGCCGTAAAGCTGGCCGGCGGCGCACCCGGGGACGTAGGCGTGCCAGGTGTTGCGCGTGCGCTGCGTGAAGCGAACGACGAGTGAATCGCGCACGTCAGCGGCGCGGTCGAAGAAGCAGAGTTCCACCGCTTCGGCGTTTTCGGAGTAGAGGGCGAAATTGACGCCGCGTCCGTCCCAGGTCGCTCCCAGCGGCGACGGCCGTCCCGGCCAGAGGTCCTGCATTGATCGCTCCCTCGCGCGAGATTGGATGAGCGAGCGTACCCGAGCTTGCCTCCGCCCGCAAGGGGGCCCTCGCAAAAACCGCGGGCGCTTCGCGGGGCACCAAGTATACTGGACTACCCATTGATCATTTCCGGAGGTGGTGTCGCGTGACAGACAATCTGAAGTCTCCTCCCCTTTCCGAGGATGCCATTTATCATCCAGAGGCGCTCCGTCTGAACCACGAGGCGAGAGAGAAGCTCTACCACACGATTCTGGAAGCGAGCACGCTCGACCCCGAGTATCTGACCATGCTGGTGCTCGCCGCGCTGATCGCCTTGCTCGGACTGCTGCAGAACAGTGCAGCCGTGATTATCGGCGCGATGCTGATCTCACCCCTTATGAATCCCATCCTGGCGGGCGGATTGGCGCTGGTCCTCGGCGACTGGAAGCTCGGACGAAAGGCTTCGGCGGTTCTGGGATTGAGTGTCGCGCTCTCGATTCTGGTCACGTGGCTGGTGTCGGAGATTGTGCCGCTGCGCCAGCCGACGGCGGAAATCCTGGCCCGGACGAATCCCAACCTGCTCGATCTGTTTATCGCCATGCTCTCGGGGTTGGCCGGCACGCTCGCCATGCGCGCCTCGTCCGCGGCTTTCACGATCATCCCGGGCGTCGCCATCGCCGTGGCGGTGGTTCCGCCGCTCGCCACCGTGGGCTATGGTCTGAGCAGCGGGAACATGTCAATTGCCGCCGGCGCGTTTCTGCTTTTTGTGACTAACCTCGTTTCCATCATGATTTCGGCGGGCGTGGTGTTTCTTCTCTTTGGCTTCCGGGCGCGCGCTGAAGCCGAGATGGGCCGCTTGAAACTGAAATACCGCATAGCCATCAGCGCCGCCATTCTACTGGTGCTGGCGGTGCCGCTGGTCCAGACGCTTCGCCAGGCGGTCACGCAGATCCGCATCCGCTCGGGGATTTCAGCGGCGCTGAACCGGACGTTCGAGACTCCGCGCTCCTCCATTAGCGACCTCAGTATCAGCCGTCGCGACGGTGAATTAAACATCCACGCCGTGGTGCGCACGACGGAGTATTTTGAGGACACCGCGATCGCTGCCGCGGAGGACTCCTTACGGCGCAGCTTTGGAAAAAACACGCGGCTCGAAATCGAACAGATCCTGGTCACACAGGGCGGCCTGACGGCACAGCAGGCGGCGCGCCTGCGAAATTTCATTTCCGGCAACGTCACGCAGCCGGCTCCTGTCGAACCGCCCTTCGACCTTCGCGCGACCGGCGACCAGATTCTCAGCCATCTGCAGAAAAACGTCGACGAAGTTCTGGTTCCCACCAATCCTCTTTTCCGACGCATTGGCCCCGTGGAAGCTCTGGTCGCCGCCAGCCAGCCTCTCCGCATCACGCTGCACCTCGCCGCGGGCGAGCCGCTTGTGCCCCAGACGGTTCAGGTCCTGACCGGACAACTCTCGACGAAATTGACCTGTCCGGTTGAACTCCGCGCCCGGGTGTCGCTGGAGGGTGACAAATACTACTTCCGAATCGAGAAGGCGCAGACACGCGAGGGGTTAAGTGCCGCCGAACGGCGGACGCTGACGGAGTTTCTGGAAAGGATCGCCGGCCAGGCGAAGCTGTCCCTGGATATCACAGTGGCCAACCTCGCCGAACCCGCTTCCGAAGATAAGCCTGCCTCGCAACGAGAAATCGAGGCTCTGCTCGCCCATAGCCGCCTGGCCTCCCCCCAGTGGAGAGTGCGGCGCGCTCCGCCCCCTGCACCCGCCAGCCAGATTCCGCCGCTCGGCGCCGCGGCAGCAGCACCCGCCTTGCGCGTTGAAATCCGGGTGATCCAGGAAATTTGACGCAGCCGTCCGCGTGGGCCACGGCGGGCCCTAGAAATTGGAAACTGGAAAATCGAGACTCGAATAGATGCGATTGGCGTGAGAGCGAGTCCACTCGGACAGCGGATTTGCTAAAGCCTAATCCCCAATCCCTGATGCCTGTCGTTTACCCACCCGGGCCGTCATTCAAGAGGTATTGGTCGAGAGAGTGTAATTCGTTGCGAAGCTGCTCAACCATGTTCTCGAGGAGATTGCGAACGGAGAGCATACCCTTCACCTTGCCTTCCGCGTCGACCACGGGCAGGTGGCGGATGTGGCGCTCGACCATGGAATTCAGGACTTCGTCGGCAGGGGCATCGTCGGTGGTCGTCTCGACGGGATAGGTCATAACCTCGCTCATGGGGACCTGCTTCGGGCCGCGGCCACGCAGGACCACGCGCAGCATGACGTCGCGCTCGGTAAATATTCCGCGCAGGACGCCGTCTTCCACTACCGCGACCGCGCCTACGCCTTCTTCAGCCATCGTTTGAACGGCCTCAAGCACTGTAGCGGTCGGTGAAACCGTTGCGGGAGGGATATGCGCAATCTTGAGAAGAGACATGCAAACCTCCGTGGGGCGACCGCCCCGGGGAATTCTTCCAGCCGATGATACCCGATGCAAAAAGGTTAATTGCAGGCGGGAGCGAAGTCAAGCCGGAAGGATGCGGAAGGATGCGGTAGGGATTCATACTCCCCTCCTGGACAGGAGGGATACGGGGGTCGTTGATTTTTGTAATCCCAAGGCACGCCACCGCCCCCTAACCCCCTCCTCAGAGAGGAGGGGAGTTTGAATTTCGCGGCTCCAACACTATTGTTGCGCCATACGCTTTCGTATGGCCGCGGCGGCGGCGGCGGCCTGCTGGCGCGTCCGCTCCGAGTAGCCCTCTACCCCGCGCGCGAAGCGGCCCACCGAGGCGAGTTCCTCCGTGGTTCCCACCAGGTAGAGCGCGCGCAGCGCCTCCCACACCTGGTCTTCGCCGGGCGCGACCACCGCGACCAGATTTCCGGCGGCAACGCGTGCGCCGTCCCGCACCGCGCGGCGCTCGAGGCGGCCCGAAACCGGCGAGATGACGTCCACATCGGGTCCAGCCGACGGCTGAATCCGTGCCACAGCGATGCCGTTGCGCACCGGATCTCCTTCGGCGAAGCGGTATTTGATTTCGCCCGCGACGGGCGCCGCGAGCGAATACGGCTCGATCAGCGCACGCAACTCCGCCCGGCCCGAGGCGTCACCAAACCGCACCAGCGCGAGGGCGGCGTTGCGCCGCACCATCGGTTCCGGGTCGGCGAGCAGCTTGAGCAGTTCGGTATGAAATTCTTCCACCGTGTTGTCCTGGCCCATCGCCCAGGCGGCCATGACGCGGAAGCCCGGCTCGGGCTTCTCGGCGAGACGAATCACCAGCGGATACCACTGGCGCACCCGCACGTCGCCCTTCGCCATCCGTTCGGCGAGCTGCGCGAGCGCGTGCTGCGTCTTGTGCGGGACGGACGTGTCCGCAAGGTACCGGGTCATGTCCTGGTTGGACATCTCACGCCCGAACCACGTCTGATACCAGAAGAGAAAGGTGACGACCACCAGCAGGACGGGCACCAGGGCGATGGCAAGATTGTGCTTGGGTGTTCGCGGTTCGGATGGAGGTGGCGGATTCAGTGGACCCTCTGGCAGGCGTCGCAGAACCAGGAGCGCGGCCTAATCATCCGATGCTTTGATGAAGTCTTCGACAGTCATCCCATCTCTGGCGATAAGACTGCGAAGCGTTCCCCGCGCCACCTGAGAATGATCTGGGGCGGAGAGAGTCGCGATGCTTCCAGCCTTGGTGAGGATGATGTGACTACCTTTGCGTCGAGCGACTTGCCAACCACGTTATTCAAATGCTTTCACCACATCGTGTGGCCGGTGGATAGGTACGGGAGGCATCAGGCAACAACTTCCACTTCGCGGGTGGTAACGGTGAGGGGCATGCCGAGTTCGGCTCGCACTTCCAGGCACGCTTTGATCGCTTCGCGGACGTTTTTCTCAGCCTCATCCTCTGTCTTCCCCTGGCTGACACAACCCGGAATAGAGGGGCACTCTGCAATAAACGCTCCATCTTCATCCTGAAAGATTGTAATTAGAAGTTTCAAATCCGCCTCCACGCCCAATATGGCACATGCGGCAAAGATTGGCAACGTCTCCGAGTTACGGTGAGGGAACAAAATGATACAGCATCCAGTAGACCACGACCCCGGTCACGGAAACGTAAAGCCAGATGGGGAGCGTCCAGCGCGCCACGCGTTTGTGCAGGTCGAAGCGCCGTGAAAAGGCTCGATAGAGGGTCACGATGACCAGCGGAACGATGACGGCCGCAAGGACAGTGTGCGTTCCGAGAATCGCCAGGTAGAGGGCGCGGACGTTTCCGGTCCCCGGGAAGCGCGTGGTGCCGTGAAAATAATGGTATGTGAGATAGCACGCGAGGAAAAGCGTCGACGTCCCTGCCGCGCCGAGCATGCAGGTTTTATGCGCGGGGATATTCTTCCGGCGGATGAAATAGTAGCCGGTGCTGAGGAGCACGGCGCTGGTGGTGTTCAGTATCGCATCGATAGTAGGGATGATGGAAAGGTCAAAGTCCATGAACCCTCGACAGGTTACTTTTTTTCGGGAGGGTCAGCGGGATTGGCAATGGGCGCAGAAGCTTCCGATTTGCTCCGCAACTTTTCCAGCAGCTCACGGAATTCCCCCGTATAGACGGCCCAGGCGGTTTGCGCCACGAAGAAAATCGCAACCCCCAGGCTGATGGCGATGAGATCGAGCCCGTCGAGCGTGAAGAGTTGCCCGGTGGCAACCACCCAGGCGCAGACGCCCAGAGCCACAAGTCCGATCAAAAGGGAGAAAAGATGGATCAGTATTGATAAAAGCAGGTCTGATTTCTGTGGCGCCTCACCCATGATGAGTTGCATCCCGGTTTGACCGTTCCGATGAAGATTGTCCCTCCAAAAAATTCGGCTACATCTTGGACTTGTCAAGCATCAGCAGTGCGAAGACCAAGGGGAGATAGACGACCGATGCCAGCACCAGTCGTCGCGCGCGGGTGTTGGTCCTGACCATTGCGAGACGAATGCCCGAATGGATGTACATCAGGCCCAGCAGCAACGCGCCCGTCAGATAGACGGTGCCCGCCTGGCCGAGCCAGGTGGGGAGCAGGCTCACCGGCAGAAGCAACAGCGCTCCGGCCATGATCTGCCGCATCGTGGCACGCCCTTCCCCATCGTCCTGGGGAAGCATTTTGAGCCCCGCCCGGGCGTAGTCCTCGCGGTACATCCAGGCGATGGCCAGAAAATGCGGGAACTGCCATAAGAAAAGGATGGCATAAAGGACCCAGGCCTCGCGCGACAGACTTCCCGCGGCCCCCGCCCAGCCGATCAGCGGCGGCGCCGCGCCCGGAAACGCGCCGAGAAACGTGCACCATGGCGTCCGCTTCTTGAGCGGCGTGTAAATCAAGAGATAGCTGAGCAGGGTGGACATCGCCAAAATGCAGGCGAGCGCGTTCACCGCCGCGAGCAGGTAGAGACCGCCCCCGACCGACAGGAAAATACCGAATGCCAAAGCGTGCATCGCGGGCATACGCCCGGCGGGAAGCGGGCGAAGAGAAGTGCGACGCATCAGCGCGTCCGGCCGGCGCTCCATCAGTTGATTGAGCGTGGCGGTGCCGCTCGCGACCATCAGTGTGCCGATCAGCGTGGATGCGAGCAGCGCCCAGTCGAGAGGTCCGCGCGCGGCGGCGTAAAAGCCCGCGAGCGCGCTCATCACCACCAGGAAGTTGACCTCGGGTTTGGTCAGCGTCCAGTAGTCGGAGGCGCGGCGCACCGCGGAAACTTTCCACGCCGCGGAGGGCCTCAGGATGGCCGGAACTGAACTCATACTCTACCTTTCGATTCTATGGCTGCGCGTTCTCGCCGGACGCGACCCGCCCGACGGCAGAAGAGCCATTAGGTGCTGCCACGCGCCGGAAAACCTGCAGCGTCAGCACCAGGCTCTGTGCAAGCACCAGCGCGCCAACGGCGACGTGCGCAGTCCCCACTCGCACGAGCGGCGGCATGGGCTGAGGCGCACCGCGAAATTGCAGCTGCAGAACGTAAGCCACGACGCCGAGAAAAATCTGTGCCGTCACCAATGCCAGCAGACCCCGCGCTGGGCGCGTGATGCGATCCTCTTTCAGGAAGCGCGAATAAATTCGAACGACAATCCACAGGGCCAGCACGGCAACGACGATGGCCCCGATCAGGTGCGGCAGGATGCCAATGCCGTGGTGCCGGTAGAGCGCTCCGAGAATGAGCTGTAAGAAAATCATTCCTGTCAGCAGAACCGCCAACTGCCGCAGCGACGGGATCACAGGCAATTCTTCAACTTTGGTTTCGTCCCACCGCCAGTCCTTCTGCGTCGTCACCGCAAGCGTCACAACGATGCAGAAGAACATCTGGGCCAGCACCGCGTGTCCGGTTGAAACGAACAGCGGCAGATAGAAAAGCACGGTGATCCCGCCCAGAATCCCCTGCGCAATCACCGCCAGCACCGCCGCCCCCGCTAGCCACTTGACCCAGCGCCGCGATTCCTTGAGCCATACCCAGACGGCCATGATGACCGTAAGGAGGCCAACCGTGGCGGCAAACATGCGATGGCCGTGCTCGTAGAGCACGCCGCCCACCATGCGGGGCATCCGGAAGGAGCCGAACGACGTGGGCCAGTCCGGAACCGAGAGGCCCGCATCGTTGGAGGTTACCAACGCCCCGGCGACGACCAGAAGGAACGTCGCCACCGACAAAAAGATGGTGTACCCATGCAGCAGCGGCGGTGTCGATGCTGTTGGAACTGCGCTCGCACCTCCCGCGCGAGGAGGGGATCCCGAAGAAGTCTTGTTTTCCGTTTCCGCCAACTCTCGCCCCCGGACGATGCTCTCGACTCGATGCATTTGATTGTATTCGAGTTGCGCGTTTCCGTGAAGACCCGCCCGCCGGGAACTTACCGGTCAAGAGTTGGTTCCAGCTCGCAGGGCTGCGGCGTCAACCCGCCGCCCAGACCGCGACTCGTTTCCCGCGACTCATCCGCGCTGCGGCGGTGAAACGTATGCCAGAGAATCGCCGCGAAAATCAGCAGGGGCGGGAAGAGCAGGACCAGCACGCCGTTGCGGAGCGCCTCCATACCGGCTTTCTTTGCCGCCGAGGCGCTGGTGTAACACATGGCGCATCCCTGCGCCCACGCGGCGACCGGCACGACGAGGGCCAACGCAACGGCGATTCCGGTGGCCAGCCACTTCCCCACGTGCGAATGGAAAATCGAAAATTGAAAATTGACAATTGACCGCATCGTTTGGTTCTTCCTTCTTCCTGCCAACTGCCACTGCCTTCAGCCTACTGCTTTACTGCGGCCGCATGTGGAGAAGCCGCAGGCTGTCGGGGAAAAACAGAAAGAGCAGCACGATCACGAAGACCATTGCCGGCATGAGCGTCAGCACCAGGCTGCGCCGCTCAAATCGCAGATGCATGAAGTAGGAGATGATCAGCGTCGCCTTGACAATCGACAGGCCCATGAGCAGCGTCAGCATCAGCTTGACGCCCAGTTGCACGTAGGACAGATACACTTCAACGCCCGTCAGGGCCAGCAGCCAGAACCAAACATACAGGAATAGTTTTCTGCTCCCCGCCTGATGTGCGTGTACGGTTGCTTCGCTCATATCCAGTCTCTCCGACGATTTGCTTCTTGGTGCCCCGACCCATTGGGCCGCTGCGTGATGCCACTCGGCACCGTTTCTTGTAGGGGAGGGCTCCGCCCTCCCGTGGGAGCCCACAGGGCTCCCCTACCCCATCTTTACCGACAACAAATACACCAGAGGGAAGATAAACATCCACACCAGGTCGACGAAGTGCCAGTATAGCCCGCTGACCTCGACGACTTCGGCATCGAGGCGTCCTGACCCGAAGAGCACGGCGATGACGCCGAGATAGGTCACTCCTACCGCGACGTGCGTCATATGCAGCCCGGTCAGGGTAAAGAACGACGCGCCGAAGAGAGGCGAGCCCCAGGGATTCTGGAAGAGGCGCACGCCTTCGTGAATCAGGTCGGCCCACTCGATGGCGTGGAGCACGATAAACGCCAGGCCGCCCGCCATGGTTCCCAGAATCCATTTTACGGCGGAAGCCCGTTCACCGAGCTTGGCGGCGCGCACGGCCATGACCATCGTCACACTGCTCGAGAGCAGGAAGAAGGTCATCACCGTCGCCTTGATTACGCTGGGGTAGAAGTGGAAGGGCGTGGGCCAGTCGGCGCTCGCCACGCGCACGTAGCTGTAGGCCATCAGCAAAGCCGAGAAGGTGATGGCGTCCGAGACGATGAACAGCCACATGCCCAGCTTCTTCGAGCCGATGGCGAAGGGTGAACCGCCGCCGCTCCAGGCCGATTCCGCCGCTGCGGGTGCGCCGGAATGACCGGCATGACTTGCGAAATCCTGGGTTGCCATCCTAGAGCCTCGTTGAAAGTAAGATGAGGATGTATATCCAAAGCCCGTCCATGAAGTGCCAGTAGATGGCCGTCGCGTCGAGCGCCACACGCCGCTGGTTGCCGCGGGCGATGGCCCCGGAGCGCAGCACCACGTAACCGAGCGCCACGACGCCGCCCAGCAGGTGCAAGGCGTGCGTGGCGGTAAGCAGGTAGAGAAACGACGCGCTGGCGTTTGACGCGAGGTAAAATCCGCGCGCGGCGAGCTCGCGCCACGCAGCAAGCTGTCCGACCAGGAATATCACGCCGAGCCCCGCCGTGACGTGCAGCCAGATTGAAAAACTTTCGGGAGCGCGCCGGGCGAGGGAGCGGCGCGAAAATTCCAGCGTGGCGCTGCTCGCCAGCAGGACCAGTGTGTTCAGCCACAGGATGCGCGGCAGGGGCGTCGATCCCCAATTCTCCCCGAGGCCCTGGCGCACGACCAGGGCGCTCGTAAATGCCGCAAAGAGCATGACGACGGCGACCAGCGCGAGCCACACGCCCATGCGATACGTCCGCTCCGGAACGCACCATTCGCCGTGGCGCCCCGAATCTCCGCCAAAGCCGTCGCCCCCGCCAAAGCCCGAGCCTCCACCGCGGCCCTTGTCGTCGGCGCGGGTGGTGGGTTTAGGTTCGGTGAGTGTCGTGGTGCCCATGCTTACCTTGGTAGGGGAGGGCTCTGCCCTCCCGCGGGAGCCCCGAGGGCCCCCCTACATTTTCAATGCTCTGCCGCGACCTCTTCCTCCGAGTCCTGCATGATGTAATCCTTCTGCGCCCCCGGCACGCTGAACCCGTATGGGCCGTGATGGATGACCGGATGCTTGCCCGCGAAGTTATCGTGCGGCGGCGGGGAAGGAATCGTCCACTCGAGCGTCGTCGCTTCCCAGGGATTGTCGGACGCTTTCTTGCCCTTGAACATGCTCCAGAAGACGTTGAACAGGAAAAGGAGCTGCACGGCGGCGGTCAGAAACGCCGCGTGGGAAATAAACTCGTGAACGCCCATCAGGGGCTTCAGGAATTCAAAGCCGGTCAATTCCGAATACCGTCGCGGGTGCCCCACGATGCCCAGAAAGTGCATGGGCATGAAGATGGCATACACGCCGACAAATGTGATCCAGAAATGGATTTTGCCCATCGTCTCGTTCATCATCCGGCCGAACATCTTGGGAAACCAGAAGTAGGTTCCGGCGAAGATCCCGAAGATCGATGCCACGCCCATGATCATGTGGAAATGCGCTACGACGAAGTACGTGTCGTGGAACGAAGTGTCCACGGGCGGCTGGCCGAGGAAAATACCGCTCAGCCCTCCGGTGACGAACAGGGAAACGAAGGCCAGCGCAAAAAGCATGGGCGTGGGGAAGCGCAGCTTGCCGCCCAGAATGGTCCCGAGCCAATTGAAAGTCTTGATGGCGGAGGGAACCCCGATGGCCATGGTGAGGATTGAAAACATGAATCCCACGTAAGGGCTCATGCCGCTCATGAACATGTGGTGGCCCCAGACCATGAAACCAAGGAAGCCGATCGCGCCCATGGCGATCACCATCGCTTTGTATCCAAAGATCGGCTTGCGCGCGAAGGTGGAGAGAACATGCGAGGTGACGCCCATGCCCGGCAGAATGGCGATGTAGACCTCCGGGTGCCCGAAGTACCAAAACAGGTGCTGCCAAAGCAGCGGCGAGCCGCCCGAGTGGTTGATGATCTTGTCGCTGACGATCAGTCCGCCCGGGATGAAGAACGAAGTTCCGCCGACACGGTCAAGCAGCAGGAGCACTCCCGCCGCCAGCAGTACGGCGAAGGAGAGCAGCGCCAGAATCGCTGTAATAAACCACGACCAGCAGGTGAGCGGCATGCGCATCAGGGACATTCCGCGCGCGCGCAAATCAATAGTGGTGGCGATGAAGTTGAGCGCGCCGAGCACCGAGGCGACGCAGAAAATTGCGATAGAGAGAATCCAGAGGTTCTGTCCCATGGCCTGCCCCGGCCCGGAAGAGCCGCCCACGGCACTGAGCGGGGGATAGGCCGTCCAGCCGGAAATCGGCGGGCCGTCGGCGATGAAAAACGTCGCCATGATGACCACCAGGCCGACGAACGTGACCCAGAAGGAAAGCATGTTCAGGCGGGGGAACGCCATGTCCTCCGCGCCGATTTGGATGGGAAGGATGTAGTTGCCGAATCCGCTCTGCGGGGCCGTCGTGAGAACGAAAAAAACCATGATCGTGCCGTGCAGGGTCAGCAGCGCGAGGTAGTATTCCGGAGTGATCACGCCACCGGGCGCGCCCACGGGGGAAAGCTTGTCGAGCAGCGGGATGCTGGCGAAAGGTGCAATCAGGTGAATGCGGATGTAGACCGAGAGGATCATGCCCACGAAC
>JACQNR010000175.1 GCA_016202975.1 Acidobacteriota bacterium | reverse complement strand
GGCGTGGGTATCGTTCACTTGTGCTTGATGAGCGAGATCTCCACGGAGTTGCAGGCAGCGCTAATCCGCAGGTTGCGCGAGGCGACCGCAGCCCTGGGCGGCGCGCTCATCATCGAACGCTGCCCGCTTCCCATCAAGCAGCAGTTTGATATCTGGGGAATGCCCGGAAGCGATTTCGGGCTGATGAAGAAAATGAAGGCCGTATGGGATCCCAAGGAAACTCTATCGCCCGGCCGCAGCTTGGGCCGTATCTGAAGAGGGCGAGCCAACTAATTCTTTTGGTCGAGTGTCAAACGAAGTGAAGACTGAAGCCCCAGAGATTCAAACAACCGCAGCCCAAGGTGACCCGCCCAAGACCGCGAGCGGTTACGGCCCGGGCGAGGCGCCGACGTTCGAGTTCTATTCCAAGTGCATTCGCTGCGGACTGTGCCTGAATAGCTGCCCGACCTACCGCGAACTGGGTGTCGAAATGGATTCGCCGCGCGGGCGAATCTACCAGATGATTCAGGTCGAGCGCGGCCGCCTCCCGCTTAGCGACAGTTTTGTCGAACACATCGATCTCTGTCTCGATTGCCGCGCCTGCGAGACCGCGTGCCCGTCCGGCGTTCAATATGGGAGATTGGTTGAGGCGGCGCGCGGACAAATCGAAAAGCACTATCGACGGCCATTGCTTGCCTCACTTGCGCGTAGAGCTTTCCTCAGGGGCCTCTTGCCGCATCCCGGCCGACTCAAGCTTGTGGGGCACCTGCTAGGCTTCTACCAGCGGTTGGGAATCGAGAAATTCATCCTCAACTCCGGCATCCTGAAACTCTTCCCGGGAAGGCTGGCCGAAATTGCGCGGCTCTCGCCACGCATCGAGCGCCCGTTTTTCTTCGACCAGCTTGGCACTGTGCATTCGGCCATGGGGGAGCGGCGTTACCGCGTCGCCTTCTTCGCCGGCTGCATCGCCAACGTGTCCTTTGCCCGGCTGAACGATGCCACAATTCGCGTCCTGCAACGCAACGGGTGCGAAGTGGTGGTCCCTGCCGAACAAGGCTGTTGCGGTGCGCTGCACGTCCACGCCGGAATGCGCGACCTGGCGCGTGAGTTGGCGGCGCGCAACATCAAGACGTTCCTGGGGGGCGGCTTCGACGCCATCATTTCGAATGCCGCGGGGTGCGGCTCGGTTTTGAAGGAATACCCGGAGCTCTTTGAGGAGGAGCACCCTGAACTCCTTGAGCCGGCGCAGCGCTTCAGCCGCTTGCTGAACGACGTCACCGAATTTCTCGCGGCGATTGACTTCAACCGAGATTTTGCTGTAATGAACGTTCGGGCTACATATCAGGATCCATGCCATCTGGGCCATGCACAGCGGGTACGCAGCGCGCCGCGCAAGCTGCTGGCTGCTGTGCCGGGCCTGAGTTTTGTGGAGCTCAAGGAATCCGAAATCTGTTGCGGGAGCGCGGGAATTTACAACGTGGCACACAACGAGCTCGCGGAGCGGCTTCTCGCGGCGAAGATGCAGCGCGTCGAGGAAACAGGGGCAGAGGTCATCCTGACCGCCAATCCCGGATGTCTGCTGCAATTGCGCGCAGGCGTCGCCCGCGGATCAAAGCCCCGACGCGTGCTTCACGTCATTGAACTATTGGACGAAGCCTACCGCGCCGTAACCCCATCATCGAAGGGGGCGTCATGACCAACAAGACCCCGGGAGGGGCGAATCAGGTGCTGGAACCCGTGGATGGCGCCGGGCCGCACTATTTGCACGATTACGCATCCGCATACCGCGAATTTCGCTGGGAAGATATCCATCAGCAATTCGACTGGTCGAAGACTGGCAAGGTGAATATGGCGCACGAAGCCATCGACCGACACCTTACCGGTGGCCGCCGTACGAAACTGGCTCTGATTTACACCGACAAGGAACATACATCGCGCTTCACCTTTGAAGATCTCTCGTACCAGAGCAACCGGTTTGCGAACGCCCTTCGAAAACTCGGGGTCAAGAAAGGTGATCGAGTCTTCGTTTTCATGCCCCGTCGGCCGGAACTTTATATCGCCATCCTCGGCGCTATCAAGATCGGGGCGATTCCCAGTCCCTTGTTCGAAGCCTTCATGCAGGAGGCGGTGCGCGATCGCATGACGAACGCTGAAGCCGTGGCGCTCGTGACCATGCCCTCCATGCTCGACCGAGTGTCACGCTGGGAGATTCCCTCGCTGAAGCAAATCATCCTGGTCGGGGCCGCATCGACCGGCCTGGGTGATGGTCAATACAGTTTCGAAGCGCTGATGGAGAACGCCGAGGAGAAGACCGAAATCGAGTGGCTGACGCTTGAGGATCCGTTGATCATGCATTACACGTCCGGCTCCACCGGGAAACCTAAGGGCGTGCTCCACGTGCAACGAGCGATGATGGGCCACCTGATGACGGGTCGCTGGGTGCTCGACCTGCGTGATGACGACGTTTATTGGTGTACGGCCGATCCGGGCTGGGTCACGGGGACTTCATACGGAATTTTTTCGCCGTGGCTCAACGGCGCCACCAATCTGATTCGTGGTGGACGGTTCAGCGCAGCCGATTGGTATCACACCATCGAGCGCTTTCGAGTCAATGTCTGGTACAGCGCGCCGACGGCCTTCCGTATGCTGATGGCCGCCGGGGACGAGATCGTCAAGCAATACGATCTTTCCAGCCTGCGCCACGTGCTGAGCGTCGGCGAACCGTTAAACCCGGAAGTCGTCTGGTGGGGCACGAAAGTTTACAAGCGCCGCATTCACGACAACTGGTGGATGACGGAGACGGGACATATCCTCCTGTCGAATTATCCAAGTATGACCATCCGGCCGGGCTCGATGGGGCGACCGGTGCCGGGCGTCCAGGCGGCCATCGTCGATGATGCGGGCCAGGAAGTTCCGGACAACACTCTGGGGAACCTTGTGGTCAAACCCGGCTGGCCCGGCATGATGAAGACCATCTGGAGGCAGCCGGAACGTTATGAGACCTACTTCCGCATTCCCGGCTGGTATGTATCAGGTGACAGTGCCTATCGCGACCCCGACGGGTATTTCTGGTTTCAGGGCCGGGTCGACGATCTCATCATCACCGCGGGTGAGAATGTCGGCCCGTTTGAAGTCGAAAGTTGTCTTGTCGAGCATCCCGCAGTGGCCGAGGCGGGTGTGATCGGGAAGCCCGACGTGGTCCGCGGCCAGATCATCAAGGCGTTCGTCGCACTGCGTGAAGGCTATAAGCCGAGCGATGAGCTGAAGCAGGAGATCCAAAACCACGTGAAACAGAAGCTCGCCGCCCACGCCGCGCCGCGGGAGATCGAATTTCGAGACAAGCTACCCAAAACGCGCAGCGGCAAAATCATGCGCCGAGTCCTCAAGGCCTGGGAACTGAATCTTCCTACCGGCGACCTCTCCACATTGGAGGATTGAGTTAACCGCGCACGCTTCTTGCGCGGCCCCGGTCTGACAGTTCATCCGCATTTCGGGTATGATGTTTTACCGCCCAACTACTTGCCTGGATCTCCGGCGGGCGGACAGAGGGGAGCACTTTCCCCCTGGCTGACCGGCGCCCATGAATGATTTCCTCAACCTTCTGAAACGGAACCGGAACTACCGGTACACGTGGATGGGGCAGATCGTAAGTGAAATCGGGGACCACTTCAACAACATCGCGGTATTCAGCCTGGTGATGGAAACCTCGGGTTCGGGATTGGTCGTCAGCGGCGTCATGCTGTCGCGGGCTATTCCCATGGTCCTGGCCGGCCCGCTTGCCGGCGTGGTGCTCGACCGTTACGACCGCAAGCGCATCATGATCGCCAGCGACATCGTTCGCACCGTGATCGCGCTCGGTTTCATCGCCACGACGCGCTATCACAAAACCTGGCTGCTTTATCTGCTCAGCGCCTTGCTGATGGTCTGTTCTCCTTTCTTCACAAGCGGCCGCACCTCCATACTTCCCACCATTACTAGCAGCGAGGAATTGCATACAGCCAACTCCCTGACCCAGACGACGCAATGGACAACGATCACCATCGGAACCATGGCGGCCGGATTCAGCGCCGCGTTTCTGGGCCTGCAATGGGCGTTTGTGTTGAACGCATTTTCGTTTCTGTTTTCGGCGTGGTGTATTTCCCAGCTTCAAACGGAGGGCAGTTTTCGTGCGAAGCGCGGGGCTTTAACGGAAAGCGCCGTTGTGCGGCCCTGGCACGAATATAAGGAAGGTTTGCGCTACATGAAATCTTCGCCACTCATTCTCGGAATCGCTCTGGTGGGCGTGGGGTGGGCCACGGGCGGCGGAGCGGCGCAGATTCTCTTTACGCTTTTTGGCGACCAGGTGTTCAAACGCGGCCCCGCAGGGATTGGAGTCATCTGGAGTTTCGCTGGCATGGGACTGCTCGTGGGCGGTGCGATCGGGCATTATGCCGGCAAGCGGACCACCTTCGAATGGTACAAGCGGCTGGTTTCGATCGGCTTTATCCTGCACGGCGGCGCCTACGTGATCTTCAGTCAAATGCAGTATTTCGGCGTCGCGCTGTTGTTCATTGCGCTCTCCCGTGTGGGCGTCGCCATTGCTTCCGTCCTGAACATATCCCAGATGCTTCGCCATGTCCCAGACGAATTTCGCGGCAGGGTCTTTTCCACGGCCGAATCCCTGACGTGGGCTACGATGATGGTTTCGATGGCCATGGCGGGCGCGGCGTCGCAATACTACGGGCCACGAAGTATTGCATTCGTAGCGGGGATTCTGAGTTCAACGACCGCAATATTTTGGGGCTGGGCGAGCTTTACGGGAAGACTGCCGGAACCCGAAGAGCTGGGCGTCGACCCGAAAGATGTGGAAATCCACGGCGAGCCGACGGTGTGAGGCCATGGCAGGAAGGTATCACACGCAGAACTACCTACTTGGGAAGGGCAAATGCTACGTAGCTCCCGCCGGAGGGTTCTCCCCACTTGCCTCCGCCCGCGGCGATGACGATGTACTGTCGGCCCTTGATTTCGTACATGGCGGGTGTGGCATTCCCGGCGGCGGGCAGCGTGGCTTCCCAGAGGAGCTTGCCTGTGAGTTTGTCAAAGGCGTGAAACTTCCTGTCGTGATCGGTTGCCCCGATGAAAAGCAATCCCCCTGCCGTCACGATGGCTCCCCCGTAGTTTTCACTTCCGGTATTGGTAAGCCCCTTGGCCGCCAATTCCGGGAACTCGCCGAATGGAATCTTCCAAACGTACTCGCCTGTGTCGAGGTTGATGGCGTTGAGGGTTCCCCACGGAGGCACGAAGCCGGGATATCCGTCCTTGTCCAGGAATTTGTTGTAGCCGCCGAAGGTGTATTTCGTCCAATAGGCGGGCAGCGGGCCTGCGGGCGCTGTGTACTCTTTATCTTCTCCAGTGGATAGGAATTGAGTGACGGCGGCAATTCCGTCGGTCCCGAGGTGACTGAAGTTCGGCATGCGGCCACGGCCCTCGCGAATGATCCGGGCGATTTCTGCCTGCGAGAGCTTTTCCCCGATTTTGACCAACGATGGAAACTCGGGCGGCGTTCCCTTCATGTCCTCGCGGTGGCAACTCGCGCACTGCGAAGCGTAGGCGCGGCGCCCGGTGGAACGCTGTCCGATCACCGGTCGCTCGGCGATCTTCATGACGAAGACCATTTCATTCGAGTTCACGTAAATGACGCCAGTCTCGGGATCGAAAGCCGCACCGCCCCATTCCGCGCCCCCGTCGCATCCCGGGAAGATAAATGAACCTCGATAGCTAAGCGGATTGAATTGGCCGCCGTTCTGGACCTTGTCAAACCAATCGAGCAACGCTCCATAAGTTTCCGGCGTCCGCCGCATGATCATGTCGCGAGTAAACTCCTGCCTTGCAAACGGCGCGGGCTTGAGCGGCAGGGGTTGAGTTTCCGCCAGCACTTCGCCCTCGACTTGAGACGGCGGTACCTTGCGATATTCGATGGGAAAAAGCGGCTTTCCGGTTTCGCGTTCGAACACGTACAGGTGGCCGGATTTCGTAGGTTGCGCCACCGCGTCGATCAGGCGCCCGTCTCTCCTTACGGTAACGAGAGTTGGTGGGGCGGGAAAGTCTCGGTCCCAGGTGTCGTGTCTCACTCCCTGAAAATGCCAGACGCGTTCGCCGGTTTCCGCCTTGAGCGCTAGCAGGGTATTGGCAAAGAGGTTGTCGCCGATGCGGTTGCCGCCATAAAAATCGAATGCTGCAGAACCTGTGGGTACAAACACCAGGCCGCGCTTTTCATCAAGGCTCATTCCGGCCCAGTTATTCGCTCCGCCAATATATGTCCACGCATCCTTCGGCCACGTCTCGTAGCCGAGCTCACCCGGATGGGGAATCGTGTGGAATATCCACCGGAGCTTTCCCGTGCGGACATCAATCGCGCGGATGTCGCCGGGCGCAGCGGGCAAGTCCTCGCTGACCAGGCTCCCCATGATCAGAAGGTCTTTGTAAATGATGCCGGGAGTATTGATGGAAACTGTCACCGTTTCTGGATTGCGGCCGAGTCCTTCGCGTAAATCGATGCGACCATCCTTGCCGAAGCTTTTGACCGGCTTCCCCGTCGTGGCGTTAATGGCGTAGAGATATTGGCGAACCGCGTAAAAGATGCGCCGGTCCTTCCCCCATTCCCAGTAAGTGATGCCACGTATACGATACAATCCGGAATTCTTTTCGCCGTGATACGGATCGAAAATCCAACGCACTTTTCCCGTGGCTGCATCGAGCGCGAAAAGGCGCGCTTTGGGCGAGGTCGCGTAAAGCACGCCGTGCGCTATCACCGGGTTGCACTGCAGTTCCGAACCTTTGAACGCGTCGCCGGTGTCAAAGGTCCAGGCGACGGCGAGCTTGTGGACGTTGTCACGATTGATTTGATTCAAATTGGAATAGTGAATGCTCTCCGGGCTGCCATGATAAACCTTCCACTCGGTATACCCGACAGGGGCTGTGCGCTCCTGGCTCCAGGCGAACGGGACAGCCAGCAGCAGGGTGATGATTGCTTTTCTGAAATCGTATGCCTTCATTTCACCGATCCGTTGTGAGTATATTGGGGGCTTTGAAGATCATGAGGCCGGGAGGCATTGTACCATTTATGCTCACTTCTGAAACGACGCGAATTCCTGACCAACCCGCCGAAATATTCCGTGGCATCAATGTCGTTTATGGTTTCGGGCATTCCCGAGGTGGATTTCATTTTGGAGGAAGAATCTGCAGGTCGCGGCAAATCTTGCGGACAACGAAGTCGTCGACCTCCCGATGGCGCGGCACGGTGGAGGTCCTTAGTGCTTTCGGATTATGGTAAACGTAGTGACGCGAGCCCTCGCGGAGAAGGTCACATCCCTGCTCAGCGAGGTAGCGCAGAAACTCGCGGCGCTTCATGCG
>JACQNR010000199.1 GCA_016202975.1 Acidobacteriota bacterium | reverse complement strand
GCGGAAGCCCTCGCCGCGATTTTCGACCTGGTGCGCGAGACCAATACCGCCATGGACCGCGGCGAATTCCACGACGGCGACCGTGCTCCGATGCGGGAGGCGCTCGAGCACTGGGACCGCATCTTCGCCGTGCTCGAAGACACGGACCGCGAGAAGCTCCTGAAATTTGGATTCATCACAACGGTGGGAAGGAGCTTGACTACAACCTGGGATATTGCCCCTCCCGATTCCGTCATCGGCAACGCCTCGGCTTCTTCCACGCTCGCCGAGGGCTTGAGCGACGCGGAAATCGAGAAACGCATCGCCGAGCGCGACGCGGCCCGCGCGCGGCGCGACTTTGCCGGCTCCGACAAAATCCGCGACGAATTGCTCCAAGCCGGAGTTATACTGGAAGACACCAAGGCCGGCACGCGCTGGAAGAGGAAGTAGTCGCGCCGGCTCGTTTCCGGGAAAGATGCCGGACGGACGAAGCCGGGCACGAATCTAAGCTTGGAAATCGCCCCATAGGGGAAACGTCCAATGACAATCCAAGAGATTGAACGCTCATTCCAGGTCCATCAGGAGATCTTCGCCCGCATCGACGAGCGGCTCGACCGGATGGCTGCGGAAGCGGAAGGTCACGAGCGGAGACTCAAGCGCATCGAGGACAATCTGATCGTTCAGGGCGAGATCCTCAATCGCGTTGACCAACGGCTTGACCGGGTGGCCGCGACAGCGGAGAGTCATGACAAGCAACTCGTCCTCATGCAATCCGCGATGACCTCTCTCTTTCAACGCATGGACGCCTTCATTCGGGGGCTGGAGCGCGGCAACGGAGATTCCCTTGCGGGAGGCTCGCGCTGAGCCTGCGCGCAGGAATATGAAAATGTGCATGGCCGAGATTGTCTCGCAATCCACGCTTCCCTTGTTCGCGCGCCCCAACCTCTTTGGTGGCGACTGATTCTCCTCAACTTTGCCCGCTTGGTTGAACCCACACAATCTTGGCGGACGCACTGCGAATACAGCTTGAGGAGAAACCAATGCAAAACAGACTGCCCCAAATCAAAACGTCGTTGCCCGGCCCCGAAGCCATGAAAGTCCTGGCCCTGGACCACGAGTTTGTCTCGCCCTCCTACACGCGCGACTATCCTCTCGTCGCCAAGCGGGGCGAAGGCATGATGGTTGAGGATGTCGACGGCAACGTCTTTCTGGATTTCAGCGCCGGCATCGCCGTCGTCTCGACGGGCCATTGCCACCCCGACGTCGTGCGCGCCATTCAGCGGCAAGCCGGAGAGCTCATCCACATGTCGGGGACGGATTTCTATTACCCGCTGCTCGCTCAACTCGCCCAAAAACTGGCGCAGATCGCGCCGGGAAAATCCCCCAAGCGCGTCTATTTCGGCAACTCTGGAACGGAAGCGATGGAAGCAGCAATGAAGCTGGCGCGCTTCCACACCCGGCGGCATCGCTTCATTGCATTCCTCCATTGTTTTCACGGGCGCACGTTCGGTGCGCTTTCGCTGACAGCTTCCAGGGCCGTGCAGCGCAACGGTTTCGGGCCGCTACTGCCCGGCGTTTCGCACATTCCCTTTCCCAATCTGTATCGCTGTCCCTTCGGCCATCACGGGGGCGAATGCAGCCCTGAAAACGAGGTGATCGAATACCTCGAGAATCTGTTCAAGACGATTATCCCCCCCGAAGAAGTGGCGGCGATTATTGCCGAGCCCGTCCAAGGCGAGGGCGGATACGTGATACCCCCGAAGAATTTCTTCGCGCGCTTGCGGGAGATCGCCGACCGCCACGGCATCCTGCTGATCTTTGATGAAGTGCAATCGGGCATGGGTCGAACCGGGAAGATGTGGGCGTGCGACCATTTCGGCGTGGCGCCCGATATCCTGACGACCGCCAAGGGCATCGCTTCCGGCGTCCCGCTGGGCGTCACGATCGCCCGCGCCGACATCATGAACTGGCCTCCCGGAGCGCACGCCTCGACCTTTGGGGGAAATCCCATTGCTTGCGCGGCGGCGCTTGAAACCATCCGGCTGCTGGAAGAAAAGTATCTTGCCAATTCCGCGCAGATGGGCGAATACGCCATGAAGCGTCTCGCCGATTGGCCGAAAAAGCACCCGCTCGTGGGCGACGTTCGCGGCCTGGGCCTGATGATGGGCATTGAATTCGTCAAGAGCCAGAAATCCCGCGATCCGAATCCCGAAGCTCGAAAACGGATCATCGACCGGGCCTACCAGCTTGGGGTGTTGTTGCTCGGCTGCGGGGAGAGTACGGTTCGCCTGATGCCCCCGCTCGTCGTCGAGCGCGACCAGGTGGATTTTGCCCTCGACACGCTCGAGCGGTGCGTTGTGGAAATTGAGAAATAACGTGAACACCAATTCGGGATTTTCCAGAGGGACCCGGATTGTAGCTTCATGATCGCGAGTCGCGATGAGTTTATTCGCCCGGCTCATGTACCGCGCCCTGGTCTGGAAAGAGCGCCAGCGGGCGCTGCGCGGCGAACAGCGGAGAGCCCCCGGGAAACCGGGCGGCCGCCCGGTTCATCTCCTGACAGGAGAGCGGGGCGAGACGCTGGCCTTCTGGCATCTGCGGCAGGCTGGCTACACCATCGTGGCGCGCAACCGCCGGTCGCGCGGGGGCGAATTGGATCTGATCGGCTGGGACGGCCCGACGCTGGCGTTTGTCGAAGTCAAAACACGCACGACGGAAGACTCGGGCCCGCCGGAACTTGCCGTTTCCCGGGCCAAGCAGAAACGCATCGCCAAAGCCGCCCACGATTATTTGCGGCGACTGAGAAAGCAACCGGCGAGCTATCGCTTTGATATCGTCAGT
The DNA here is from genome assembly GCA_016202975.1 of Acidobacteriota bacterium. Lineage (GTDB taxonomy): Bacteria > Acidobacteriota > Terriglobia > UBA7540 > UBA7540 > JACQNR01. The sequence goes on along the minus strand of JACQNR010000199.1, from coordinate 2,210 downwards.
GTGTTCTGGGATGAAGCCGCCGGCCTTCGTGTGCGGCTGGTCAAAAATGCATTCACCGTTTGAAGGGACGACATCACCACAACCATGACAGAATCCAAGGGCGCCCGTGTACTTGAGCTGGGATGCGGCCGCGTCAAGGCGCCGGGGGCCATCGGGGTTGATTTCAACCTCGACGCGACGGCCGCCGACGTCATCGCCGATCTCAACGCGCCGCTTCCCTTCGCCGAGAGCGTCTTCGACGAGGTCCGCGCCATTCACGTCATCGAGCACCTGCACGACGTGATGAGAGCTATCACCGAAATCCACCGCGTGACTCGCGCGGGCGGCAAACTCTATCTCATCACCCCGCATTTCACTGACTCCATCTCGTGGACCGACCCGACCCATCGCTGGCATCTCAACACCTTCTCGTTTCGATACTTCGCCCCCATCCACGGCGAACGCCACTGGTACACGCGCGTGGAGTTGCGCCAACGAAAGTTGCACGTGGAGCTCTCCAAAGTCTGGAAATATCTGGGCTTCCAGTGGCTGATCAACCACTTCGATTGGTTTCGGCGATTTTGGGAGTTTTATCTCTGCTTCCTCGTCCGCGGTAAGCAGATGGAATTCACCTTTGAGGTGGTTAAGAAGGCCCAGCAAACCTCCGCGGCCCCCCCGATCCGACAATCACTCCGATGAAAACTTCCGATAACTCGCTGCTTCCGGAAGGACTATTGAGATTGGGCACTTGGCAGACTGGGCAAAAACGGCGATAATCAAAACGGGCGGAACTCTCCACGCTCATTCTCATCATCCGCGAGGAATTGAGGCGTGCCGGAATTAAGGAAGGATCCTGTAACGGGCCGTTGGGTGATCATCGCGACTGAAAGAGCCAAGCGCCCCACCGATTTTGTTCGCGAGAAAGTGGAAATCCGCGGTGTGGGCTTTTGCCCATTCTGTGCGGGCAATGAAGCCAAGACGCCGCCGGAAATCCTCTCCTACCGCAAGGACGGAAGCGCGCGAAACACTCCAGGCTGGTCCCTGCGCGTTGTCCCCAACAAGTTTCCCGCACTGGGGATCGAAGGAGCACTGAACCGCCAGGGTGAGGGCCTCTACGACAAGATGAACGGCATCGGGGCCCATGAAGTCATCATCGAGACGCCCGAGCATCAGCAGACGCTGGCCACGATGCCCGTGCGCGGCATCGAGGACGTCTTGTGGGCCTACCGCGACCGCATCCTGGACCTGAAGAAGGACCGACGGTTCAAATACGCCTTGATTTTCAAGAACCACGGGGATGCGGCGGGCGCTTCGCTCGAGCACACCCATTCCCAGCTCATAGCCCTGCCCGTCGTCCCCAAATACGTCCGCGAGGAAGTGAACAGCGCCAAGGACTACTACAGCTACAAGGAGCGCTGCATTTTCTGTGACATCGTCCGTCAGGAAATTGAGGATAGCGTGCGGGTGATCGCAGAAAACCAAACCTTTATCACCATCGCGCCCTACGCGCCGCGCTTCCCGTTTGAAATGTGGATTCTGCCGAAAACCCATCAGTCCGCGTTCGAGGAGTCACAGAAATACGAATTCGAACAATTGGCGGCGATGCTGAAGGATATGCTGATGCGGCTTGACAATGTGCTGGATTTCCCGGCCTACAACCACATCATTCACACTTCTCCAATTCCCGAAGCTTCCAACGACTATTACCACTGGCACCTCGAGATCATGCCGAAACTGACCAAGATGGCCGGATTCGAATGGGGCACGGGTTTCCACATCAATCCCACGCCTCCGGAAGAGTCCGCAAAATTCCTTCGGGAAGCCGTCGTGCCGGTTCCAGTGGGATCTTGAGCGCACCTTCCTGCCGATGGGCCGGTATTGACACGCCCGAATTGACATTCCATAATCGCTGAGGCATAGAAAACTCAGCGTCTGGCGAGCGGGAGTAACTCAGTGGTAGAGTGCGACCTTGCCAAGGTCGAAGTCGCGGGTTCAAATCCCGTCTCCCGCTCCAGTTCTCCTTCTGTTCCTGAGGCGCGGTACCCAAGTGGTAAGGGAGAGGTCTGCAAAACCTTTATGCGTGGGTTCGATTCCCACCCGCGCCTCCAACGTTTCCTTGTACTTGGCTCGCTGCATTAGGGTTAACTCTAAATCCCAGGTTCGTGCTCGATCGGCCTGAATGGGCGAAAATCGGCGCGAATTGGGCTCAGGGTCGGAAAAACTCCGGACAG
>JACQNR010000180.1 GCA_016202975.1 Acidobacteriota bacterium | reverse complement strand
CTGCGGGCGAGTTCCCGCTTCAGCAAGTCCGCCGGACCGACCAGCGTGATCTCCGCCCAGCGCTCGCGCGCAGCCAGAATCGCGCCGTCCAGTTCCGGGCCGGGCGCCCCTTCTGACCCCATGGCGTCCACAACTATGCGTCGCATGATCAGAGGCAGGTTTCAGGGTTGAGGTGTCCGGGATGGGTTATTCGGGCGGCACGTTGTCGCCGTCCGTTCAGACCCCATCCCCCGTTTCCAATCCCGGTCCTTACGATTCTTCTCCCACCAGCATCACTTCCCGACCGCGGTAGTAGCCGCAGCGGGGGCAAGCGCGGTGAGGCAGTTTCGGTTCATGGCAGTGCGGGCATTCTGACATGGCGCGCTGGGCAAGATGGTCGTGGGCCCGGCGCCGGCTCGTCCGCGCTTTGGAGTGTCGTCGTTTGGGATTGGCCATAACCTTTCACTTCCTAATTCCGAGGCGCATCAACGCCTCTTTTTTCAAGATTCTCTTCAGATCATTCCACCGGGATGGCTTCCAGAATACCCGAATTGGCGGGCCGGTTCCAGTGCCAGTCCAACCTCACTCGGCCAAAGTGCGCCTGCTCGGGCCATCCCCTAAGGCAGGCCAAAATGCAGGCGTATTCCACAGGCGAAACAAGTTGGAACGGAACTAGTCCCCCCCTAGGGCGGCAAAGGGCGAAACCGACTGCGGCGCAGGGCACGAGCACGCTCCAGCATTGCGGTCCGCGCCACAGCTTGGACACAGGCCCAGGCAGTCCTCCCGGCACACGACCTTCATGGGAAGCGCCAGAATAACCTGCTCCGCAAGGACATCCCCTAGGTCAATCCCGTCCCCGTGATAAAAACCGATGTCCAGTTCGCCTTCCGGCAGTTCCATTTCCTCTTCCCGGGCGATGGTGCCGACCGGGCGGTAAGTCAAATCAAAATCGCGCTCCACGGGCAGGGACACGGCGTTCAGACAACGGTCACAGGCCGCCTCGATCCGGGTCTTAAGGAATCCTCGAATGCGGATTTCCTCTCCCGCCAGCTCCGCAACGGCTTTGACTGTGAGAGTGTCGGTTTGCCGGAATTCTGCGCCGTGATAATTCATGGCGCCCGGTTCGTAGGCCTTGTCGATGACAATCCGGTGCCTTTCCAGTGCATGCCGGGAGATCAGCATCGCGGCCTCGCAAACCCGAAATTACTAATTATATCCTCCCCGGCTATTCTGTCAAGAAACGCACAGAAAATAAGGACTTACAGCCACCTGACCTACCGGTCGGTGGCACCTTTCGGCAGAGCGGCGTGGCGCAAAGTAAATCGAGATTGTTTCACGTGGAACTAAAATGGCCGTTGCCGAATTTCGGCCAAAGCCAGCTTCCGGAAAGGTGCCTCGATGCATAAGGGCTGGATTCTTGGTTTTCTTGTGATTTCTTTCACTCCGAAGCTCTGCTCTCAGGGCCTGTCCAGCCGGGGTGGGGCCGAGCGTCGGCGTGTCGCCTGGTTGGGGGGGACTGTGATAGCAACCCATCCGCAACGTGGGCGAACGTCAAATCCCGCGCCTCACACATTGGGCTCGGCGGTTTCTGTGAATTCACGGAGATGAGAGCTTGGTTCGTTCGTTGGCACATCTGGCGGGAGGGCCGAGCGAACCGCTGAAATCTTTGGTCCCGCAGGGTGTGCTAGCGGTTTCCCGCCCCGCCGCCGACCGGATTTCAGGGGAAAAAGTACAGAACCAGTTCGCCCTTGGCGGCTTCGGGGTTGTCTGGCTGGAGCTGTGACTGCGCCCGCTGGAAGCCCGAAGGTAGAGAAAAAGGGCCTCCCTCCCATTGATGGACTTATCCAACAGATTCCGCCGTTATTCGCCACTCGGGTCCGTGTCCGGGGTATACCGTGGTGGCGCCGCGTTCCCTTAAAAGTTGCCAACTCGCGGCTGCGACATCAGTACTTTCCCCTGCAATGAGTGCTGGCGGCGTAAGGTCCCCGGTGAAAACTGAGCCATCGTTAAGCAGAAGCGACAAACTGTCGTCAGAGTGCCCAGGCGTCGACAGGATCTCGCCCCGAATTCCCATCCGCCCAAGGAGAGTTCGGGTCTCCGCAAACGGGACTGTCACATTATCGTGAGTCGTAATATTCACGTACCGGTCCTGAGGCTTTGTCCATGACTTCATGAGCGGGATGGCGGCGATTTGCGTCTCAAGCACTAGCAGGGGAACGCCGGCCATTTTCAGTTCTTGGGCGAGGCCGCCGTGATCGATGTGGTAGTGGGTCGCGAGTCCGTACCGGATCTCATGGAGCGGGACGCCCATGCGGTCTAGCCTCGCGCGCATTGTCCCCATTGTGCCCGGATAACCGAGGTCCACAAGAAGTCGCGATGTCCCAGAACTCACAACCCAGTAGTTGGTCGAGCGGTATCCGACGTTCACAATAGTTACTCGCGTCGGTCCTGGCATGGAGGGCAAGCGTTTCTCTTCGCCGCTAGCCGCCGGCGATGGCCCCGATCACCAGAAACGGTTCGACACCGTTCGCGACCGCTTCGGGGAGCGGCGCGTCCGGCGATTCGTGGCTCAAGTCCTCTTCGCAGGCGAAGAACCGGATGAAGGCCCGGCGCTCCTTGGTGACGTGGTCGCGGATCGTCCCACTCAACATCGGATAGCGGGCTTCAAGGGCGTCGAGGACCGACCGCTGCGTGACCGGGCCCGAAACGTCGAGCTCGACCTCGCCCGCGACTTTCGCCAATGTCCGGAGATGTGTGGGGAGCATGACTCGGATCATGATTGCTTCACCTGCATGGGTAGACCTGGTTTGGTCCGTTCCCATCGCCAAACAAGTCCATCATCTGGATCGACAACCTCACCAATCCTGGCGAACCCGTTCTTCGTCAGTACGCGTGCCGAAGCGTTGGTTGTCGGCAGCGTGTGTGCTCGAACCACACGCACATGCGGGTCGCTGAACGCGAAGGAAATGAGTTCGCGTGTCGCTTCCGTAGCGTACCCTCTGCCTTCGAACGCCGGAACAATGCCGTACGCAATCTCAACCATTCCCTCGTCGTCGGGCGGCGCCTTGAACCCGACATTGCCGATGACAAGGCCGCTTTCGCGATCGATGACCGCAAAACCCCAGACCCACGGATCAACGCCCTTTGCAATGCGGAGTCGCTCGAGAAAGCTGGGAGAAACCTCTTCCGAGACAAGGAACCCTCGTAGACCATCCGCCGCGCGCCGTCCAAAGCTACGATAGAACTGTTCGGTTCCCTCGATCAACGCGCGCAAATGCTCCGCCGAATATGGTCGTAGTTGCAAACGGAGGGAATCTATCGTCCCTTGATTTTGAGTCTGTGGTTGCGGGGTTGTCATGCCAGCGCTTGAACCTCTAATGAAAGCACGGCCGGAAGATCTCGCACAATAGGGATCTGATGCAGCCGATGGCTTCCATACGCATTTATCCGCGAGTCAAATATGCCTATTGACGCTTGGCCAAGTTCAGTTGCCAGGAAACGCCATATTGGTCGCATACCCAGCCGAATTTTTCACTAAAGGGATAACGATCCAATGGCATTAGAATTTGTCCACCTTGAGACAACTTTCCGAAAAGTCTTTCAGTTTCCTCCTCTGTTTCGCAACTCACATAGAGCGAAATGGAAGGAGTAAAGGTAAACCCGTGTTTGACATAGCTGTCTATGCACATGAACTCCTGTCCGGAGAGCGAGAACGTGGCATGCATCACTGTTCCCTCGGCGCCCGCCTCATTGGGTCCATAGCGGGTGATACTCAGAATTCTCGAGTTCTCAAACAGAGAAGTGTAGAAGTTCATGGCCTCTTCCGCCTTGCCTTCAAACATCAGAAAGGTGGTGACTCTTTGCATAAGATGTTTGATCTCCTCCTCGGGCTTGCCCTTACTTATTGAATTCCGTCCCCGAGGTTGGGTTTTTTGTTACGGCAGCGTCTGGACCTCCACCGAGAGCACGGCGGCGAGGTCTCGGACGATGGGCGCCCAAGAGTCTCCGGCATTGGGCGAGCTAACTAGTAGCTAGCTAGTAGCGCGGACCTGCGTCCTTCAGGTCCGCGGTTCTTCTTAAGGCAGAGCCGCATACCTCAACAGCGGAGGTCTGCGCTACCGCTCCGGCCATGCTGCGATCCCCTCCCAGAGCGCTAACTCCGCCGCGTCCTCAGGGTGCAGATCATAGCCCCAGCGGTCGCGGGTTTCCATATTCTGGCCCACAAGCCACTTCAGGTCTTCGCGAGCGGTCTTTTCGTTTTCACTCACGCCAGTGTCTGAACCTCCACGGAAAGCACGGCCGGGAGGTCGCGGACGATGGGGGCCCAACTATCCCCGGCATTGGGCGAGCAGTACACCTGACCGCCGGTGGTGCCGAAATAGATGCCGCACTTGTCGAGCGAGTCCACGGCCATGGCGTCGCGCAGCACGTTGACGTAGCAATCGCTCTGCGGCAGGCCTGTGGTGAGCGCCTCCCACTCGTTTCCGCCCGTGCGGCTCCGATAGACTCGGAGCTTCCCGTCCGGCGGAAAGTGCTCCCCATCGCTCTTGATGGGGACGACGTAAATCGTCTCCGGCTCGTGGGCGTGAACGTCGATCACGAAACCGAAGTCGGTCGGCAGGTTGCCGCTGACTTCATGCCACATGTCGCCCGCGTCGTCGCTGCGCATCACATCCCAATGCTTCTGCATGAAAAGCGAATCTGGGCGCGAGCGGTGCAGCGCGATGCGGTGCACGCAGTGGCCGATTTCAGCTTTCGGGTCGGGGATGTATTGGGATCTCAACCCTTGATTTATCGGCTTCCAGGTCTTGCCGCCGTCATCCGTGCGGAAGGCGCCCGCCGCAGAGATGGCAATGTAAATCCGCTGCGGATTACTTGGATCGAGGAGGATGCTGTGCAGACACATGCCCCCGGCGCCCGGCTGCCATTTGGGTCCGGTGCCGTGGCCGCGCAGTCCGGCAAGTTCTTGCCAACTCTTCGCGCCATCGGTGGACCGGAAAATGGCCGCGTCTTCCACACCGGCATAAACCGCGTCCGGATCGGAGAGCGACGGCTCAAGGTGCCAAACTCGCTTGAACTCCCAGGGATGCTGTGTGCCGTCGTACCACTGATGTGTGGTCAGGGGTTTGCCGGTTTCCTTGGAGGTGTCGTAAACAAATTTGTTGCTCGCGCCGGCAGGCGGGGCACCCGGCTCGGGCATCTTTTCGCCTCCAGGAGTTTCCCACGTCTTGCCGCCGTCGCTCGAGCGTTGGATGATCTGCCCGAACCACCCGCTCGTCTGCGACGTGAACAATCGATTCGGGTCCGCGGGTGAGCCCTTCATGTGGAAGATCACCCAGCCTGCAAAATGCGGCCCGCTGACGTCCCATTTCTCGCGCTTGCCGTCCGACTCCAGAATGAACGCGCCCTTGCGTGTGCCCACCAATACTCTTACTTTGCTCATACTTTGCTCCTTTTCTTGAGATTTCGCCAAATGCTCGCAGGCGAGCATCTCGCCCACTTGGCAATCAGAGTTCTACCGCGCTTGCGCCTTCGCGCCATAGCGCCGAAGCACCTCGTCAACGCGCTCGTTTTCCGTGGGGTAGCCAACGGCATCGAGTCGTGCGCCCGCATTGATGAGCGCCTCGATGATGGCGATGTGGTTCGGCTTGGGTTCATTGATTGCGGACCACACCGCCGTACCCAGGACCGTGCCGCCGTACATGCTCTTTGTTTCCAGCGGCATTTTTCGCTGGATGAGGAGCTTGATGGTCTCCAACTGTCCGCGATTTGCGGCCCAGTGAAAACCGTTTAGTCCCGTGCCGGCCCCTGCGGACGGATCCACACCCTGCGCCAGCAGAAAGTCGGCGATGCTGGTTCGACCAAGAAAACAAGCACAGGTCAACGCTTCGTCCAGTGCCATCGGCTCTTGGTCGAAATACCCCTTCTCGTACCAGTCGAGGATGCAACATTTGTGTCGGTCAGGGCATGACTGGTCGTCGAACAGCGGTTCGAGACGCGTAAAGTCACCCCGAAGGAGCCCTTGGACGGCCTCGCGGAACAACAGATAGTCGTTGCCTTTGTGCGGTGCCATACCAACTCCTCAGCGTACACTCTTCGAACGGCACTCTTCCTCTTTAGCAGTCGCAAGCCTACCCCGGTCTGTGTGACATGCGACGCCTTAGTCGCCCAACGCCTGGTAGACAGACGTCCAGAAATCCGCGTTGATATTATTTGCGACTGGGTCGAGCACGCGCTGCGTCATCAGGAGCGCGACCATGTCCTCATTGGGATCCGAATACCCGGAAGTGCCAAAGCCACCGTACCAGCCGAAACGTCCAGGATTCGACGCCACGTTGTCGCGCCGTGTGACCACGGAGAGGCCGAAACCCCAGCCGTGGCTGTCCCAGAAGCCCGGGAAGAAAGGTGACGCAGCCTTTTGCTCAGGCGTGATGTGGTCACTCGTCATGAGCTCGACCGAGGGTCTGGAAAGGATGCGCTCGTTGCCGCGTTTGCCCTTGTTCAGCATCATCTGGCCAAAGGCAAGGTAATCGTCGACGGTCGAAACTAACCCTCCGCCGCCAGACAGGAAGGAGGGCGAGTGGCCCCAACGGCTGTCGCGGGCGCCGTCCATGAGATCGAGCGTTCCGGTTTGCGGATTAGCCTGATAGCAGGCCGCCAGCCGGTCGAGCTTCGCAGTCGGCAAGCTGAAAGCAGTGTCCTTCATGCCCAATGGCTCGAAGATGCGCTCGTGGAAGAACGTCTCCAGCGTCTGGCCCGAGGCGCGCGCGATCAAAACACCCAAAACGGTGGAGCCCGTGCCGTACATCCATCTCTCCCCCGGCTGATGCACCAGCGGCAGACCCCCGAGGCGCTTCATATACTCGTCGGGCCCAAACTGAGGCGGGTAAGCACCGGGGGCGAGCCCGGCCTCCGCCATCGCCTTCTGGATCGGGTACGTGCCGGGCGGCGCCAAAATCAACCCCATGCCCATGCGGAAGGTCAGCAGGTCGCGCACCGAGATCGGCCGGTTCGCCGGTACGGTGTCGTCGAGCGGCCCCTCGATCCGCTTCAGCACCTTGCGGCCGGCCAGTTCAGGCAGGAGTCGATCCACCGGCTCGTCCAGGCGCAACTTGCATTCTTCCACCAGGATCATCGCCGCCGCGGCCGTGATGGGCTTGGTCATCGAGGCGATGCGAAAGATCGTATCGCGCCGCATCGGGTCGCGCCCGCCCACCGACTTCACCCCGATCGCATCAACGTGCGTTTCGCCGCGTCGGCTGACGAGCGTAACGAGACCGGGCACCGCGCCGTGCTCAACATGTCCAGCCATAACGTCATGCATGCGCGCCAGCCGCGCTTTTGAAAACCCTCGAGCGACAATTGGCTGCTCCTTCCGTCCTGCGTCGGATGGCTTTGACGGCCGCTCGGGCGATGCCTCCGGCGACTGCATAGCCACGGTGGCTGGCACGACCAGAGCGGGGGAAGCTGCTGCGGTCTTCAGGAACGTTCGACGGTCAAGGCCTGACATTTTCACCTCCCGGTCGCCGGGGGAAACCGGAATCTTGATTTTCTGCTTCACCATATGGCATTAATTTACGCATGTTTAGTAGATGGGTAAACCATTTTCTCGGGCGGGTGCCAGATCAGGAGCAACGCCGCCGCCCCCCAATTTGGGTATCAGCGGAGTCGAGTCGCGTTCTTGCCACCGCCGGCGGACCTCGGCGAGAACCGCTTCGCGGTTCTTCGCCATATTCGCGTTGAGAGCGCATGGCGCCTTGGTCTTCTCGTCCCGCGCCCCCCAGATG
>JACQNR010000196.1 GCA_016202975.1 Acidobacteriota bacterium | reverse complement strand
CACGCGCGAGCACCGTCTGCACGAATACCTCACGCAGAAAACTTGCGCCCCCCGCTGCACCGTTTCGTGCGTGCAGCAAGTCGCCCTGCTCGATAACTGGCGCCACCCGCAGACCAAACCCGCCTTCGTCCCTGTGGACGATCTGGTGCGAGTCCCCGCTTCGGTCGAAGAAACCTAATCCCAATTTTCGATTTTGGATTTTGGATTTGCGATTTTTGCGCGATTGGGTACCTGAGCTAGGGTGGTATGCTTCCTGCTGATGGAGGCGTGCCATATGACTGATCTTCTTGGGTGGGTGGTTTTAGTTGTTCCGGTGCTCACGGGAGCAGTGATGTTGTTCATGCCCGAATCGTCAGATCGGGCCAAAAGGTGGAAGATTTGGCTGCTGGCAATTTCCATTATTTACACCGGAATAGTCTGGTGGTGGCAGGCGCGAGCCAATAGAGAGGCGGCTAAGGAGAGAACACACGCAATTGGTGAGGCTTCGCGGCGAGTGATGAATGAGACCACAGAGGCAATGGGTAAGCAATATGGGCAGATTATTGAGGCGATGACAAAGCAGAACAGCGCCTTATCGGTGCAACTTGGGGAGCAGGGTAGGCAGTTACAGGCCATAGGAAAGAGTGATATTGTTACCGGAAAGAGACCAATCCCCGTGACAGTAACGAATCCTGGACCTTCTGGTGCTCAGGCAAACTTTCGAGCAGTGATGCTCCCTGCCGCACCAAATCCCAAGTATGGGAAGAACGCAGCACAAATACTGATCACCACAGATCAGAGAATGAGCGGCGGCAGGGCAGTGATTAGGTGCAAGAACAAGATCAATCGCGGAGAGGCTAAGCTGGCGGGCGTTTCGGGGGTACTAGAGTCTGGAAGTGGAATGCAAGATGAACATACATTCCTATCTGGAATAAGCGCTCCGGATTGGTCGCCGAGCTATCCGCTAGTGATTACTTTGTATTTTGACGACGCCAATCTAGGTATGTGCGATATCAAGGCGCTCCCATAGGTTTATTTGCTTGTGTTCTAACAAGCAGGTAGCGCATCTATAAGGTCGTCGGCTCCGTCAAGGGGAAAATGGCGAAGCGTTTTGTCGGGCCTGGTTTGGGGTTCGCCTCGATCGATGGCCAGGTTCCACCACACATCTATTCGCTCCGGCACGAAGCGGGACGATGATGGCTTTTTCTGCCTCCCTTCTCTTTTGCGAAGGAAGGCCGGGATCTCAATCAGACAGTCGGCCATGGTTAGGCCAGCGCCACATCCCCTCCCGCCGCCGGGGGTTGACTTGGGAAGACAAGTGTGATAGCCTAGTTACCTGCCTGCCGGCTCGGGATGCGTACGCAAAAAAACAAAAAACTCGAGGAACGAAGCGAGGAGGTTATTGAAAACAAAGGGTCGGGCTGTGGGACTGGCGGGAATGGGGTAGAGCAGAATTTCTCTTAAGGGCCGCAGGGATTGCCCCCGCGAAAGTGAGCCGCGGACCCGGGTGCGGGGAAATGAAAAGGGGCAACCCGCCCACTGGCGAACTGCCCCCACGAACTCGTGTCAGATGTTGAGAGGTTAGCGCCGCGTGGGGGCGCCGCCACCGCCGCCACTGAACGACATGAGCAACGCACCTAGCCTCGGGTTACATCTTAGATAGCTTGAGGGCTCACTCGAACGTTACATTCTCAAATGGCTTGACGCGGGCACTGGGCCCCGCCCATGATTCACTTGACGTTCGGAATTCGATTTTATGCGGACAAAACCCGGGTGGGGACAGCTTAAAGGGCGGTCCCCGAGAACAAAATCCGCCGTGGCGCAGGACGTTGTGCCGGCGTATCTTACTCCCAAGAGAGACACCACAATAACATTCCGAAGAAGGCGTAAGACGGTGGCTCTTTGTAACCGTTGAAGGGGAGGATCATGCATATGCTAAAACTCAAGTGGGGAATGATCGCCGTGCTCATGGGACTGTGCTTGGCTCTCCCGATGTTCGCGCGCGATACCCGGCTTCTGATCCGAGTGCGTCCAAGCCAGGCATACGTCTTTGTCGATGGCGCGGGTAAAGGCGACGCCAGTTTCTCCGGAAATCGCCGACTCATCTTGGCCCATGTGGCGCCGGTGTTCCCGAATCCGCCATTGAAATGCGAGGCTTGGGAGCGGAATACAACCTGGATGAAGCTGCGGTCCAGGTCTTGATTGATAAAAACCCCAACCTGACCCCACAGAGCCGGAAGGCCGCAGGGCGAAGATCAAGCGATTCATCCTTGCCAACAACCGGCGTGTGGACGTTTCACTGAGCACCACCGGACAGCAGTCGGCCCGGTTCTTCCCTTACGATTCACCCGACGCACCGGAATTGCTCGGCGACAAGGCGCCGGCGAGAGCTCGGAAGAAATAGTCAATCGCACTCCCGAACTCCTGAGGGGGAGGTCGCGAGTCCCGTTGCACATCGAGCGGGTACCCAAACCTCCCCCTTTTTCATTTTATTCGCCATTGTCGGGCAGCGTTCGTGTCATGCGAGCGTACGTCCCCGCGTCTCGGGCAATGCCAGCGCAAGCAATGTGGCAACCAAGTACGCAACGCCGCACACCCAGAAGGAAGAATCGATTCCCGCCCGCCCGGCGAGCGTGCCCAGCATCCATGGCGCGCCGGCGCTGAACGCCCGCCCAAAGTTGTACGCGAGCCCCATCGCTGAGGCGCGAACCTCGGTGGGAAACAGCTCGGCGGCTATAATCCCGAATCCCGTAAAATGGCCCGTTCCGAAAAACGCCAGGAGCGGGCCGAGCAGGAAGAGTGCTTCACCGCGAGCCCGCGCGTAAAAGGGAACGAGCAAGGCCGCAAGCAGCAGATAAGCCACGTAGATCCGCCGGCGTCCCAAAAGGTCGCTGAAAAAACCGAACGACACGTAACCGAGCCACATCCCCGCCTGCATGACCATGATCCACGTTGAGGAAGTGGCGAGCGTCAACCCCCTCCCGCCTTGTTCGGCAGGAAGCGCAAGGAAGGAGGGAATCCAAGTAAACAGTCCCCACCAGCCGAACAGCGCCGCGGCGTTCATGAGAGTGGTCACCACCAGCATGGACAGAAACGAACGGCTGATCGTCTGGGCGCCCGTGGCATGGGAGACTTCCGTTGATTTCCTGGCCAGCCAGACGGGAGACTCTTCCACGCCCCGGCGAACCCAAAGGGTGAGCAGAGCCGGGAAGATTCCAACAAGAAAAACGGCGCGCCACCCCCAGCGCGGGAGGACAATCGCCGCAATCAATGCCGCGAGAGCGTAGCCAACCGCGAAGCCACTTTGCATCAGGCCCATGGCCTTGGCGCGGTGTTCGGCACGCCAGGTTTCCGCCACCAGCGCCGCGCCGGTCGCCCATTCGCCTCCCATGCCGAGTCCCAGCAAGGCGCGGAAGATCGCGAGGTCCACAATGCCCCGCGACAATCCGCACGCCGCGGTGAAAAGGGAGTAAGCCAGAATACTCATTATCATCGCCGTACGGCGCCCCAGTCGATCGGCGAGAATGCCAAATAGCACCCCTCCCAGGGCGGAGGATACCAGCGTCACCGAGGCAAGAAGCCCGGCCTGACTAGTGGTGAGATTGAGCGAGCGCATCAACTCGCTCATCACCATGGCATAAAGCGTTACGTCCATGCCGTCGAGCATCCAGCCCAGCATGCTGGCAAGCAGTGCGCGGCGCTCGCGCGGGCTGGCCGAGATGATGAAACTCCAATTCATGGAAGATGCCCCCCCAACCCCGGAACTTTCCCATTGAGGATAATCGGCTATCGGCCTGACGAAGGGAAAAATCGCCGGGCCCGGAGGGATTATTGCCGAGGCTGGCGCTGGAGCGGCAACCCAGGCAACCATACCGTCGCGGATTGAATATCTGGTTGTGTTTCATGGGGTATTTATGGTATGGAATAACCCTCTTCAAAGGAAGAGTGAGAGAGAACATCAACCCGAGCAAGGATCAAGGTTTGCAGGCGGACCCAGGCAAGCGGGGAACCGTCCCAAGGAGAAAACCAATGGCGAACTGTCCAAAGTGTGGAACCGCTCTATTACCAGACGCCGTCTTTTGTGGGTCGTGCGGCTCGCCGGTCGCCGCCGCGGCGCATCCGCCAGCTGTCCCGCCCAGCGCGCCCAGCGCCGCGGGTACAGGCGGACTACCCCCTAATGTTGCCGGAGCACTGGCGTACTTTACGCTCATCCCGCCGATTATTTTCCTAGTCCTCGAACCGTTCAACAAGGATCGCTTTATCCGGTTCCACTCCTTCCAGTCGCTTTTCCTCGCCGCCGCGATGTTCGTGGTGATGATCGGGATGATGATTCTCTCGTTTATCATCGGCATGATCCCGGTGGTTGGAACCATCGTCGCCATCCTGATGTGGCCGCTGGTGTCTCTGGCGATTTTCGCGCTGGTCATCTTCCTGATGTACCAGGCCTACAACGAAAAGAAGTTCATGCTGCCGTTCATTGGCAACCTCGCCGAGCAGCAGGCCTCCAAGTAAACGGTAGGGGACGGGTTAGTTCCTTCCCGCCCTGCTCCCTTTCCGCGCGAGCTCCTTTACCGACTGAACCGGCTCCGCTTAATCCGCTCCTTCCCCTGCCCCTGCAGGTTTTCTCTTGACAATTTTGCGCCGCCAGAGCAAGTTAGCAAGTTTCGGATTGGATTGTCCGTCGCGCCATGAGGATGACCATCCAATGGAATTGATTTATGGGCGTTCGCGTCTGCTTCCACGATCAATGTTTCGACGGCGCCTGTTCGGCGGCCGTGTTTGCGCGCTTCTACTGCGAATGCTTCAACCCCGCGGCGGACCTTCGCTATCACGGCCTGACCCACCGGGCGGGGCAATTATTCGAAAGCGACATTTTCGATTCCGAGGAAAATGTCATCGTCGACTTCAAGTACTCGAGTAGCGACCGCCTGACCTGGTGGTTTGACCACCACCAGAGCGCCTTTCTGACGGAGGCCGATGCCGAGCACTTCCGCAACGACCGCAGCGGCAAGAAGTTCTATGACCCCGATTTCAAGTCCTGCACGAAACTCATCGCCCACATCGCCACACAACAATTCGGCTTCCGAGGTCCCAACCTCGGCGAATTGATTCATTGGGCCGATATTATCGACGGGGCCCAGTACCCCGACCCGCAGACCGCCGTCGAAATGAAGCATCCGGCCATGCAGATCGCGCTGGTCATCGAGGGAACGCGCACCAAAGGTTTCGTGGCGGATTTGATTCCCCACCTGACCTCCAAGACGCTGGGCGAAATCGCCGCCCTGCCCGTCATCGCGAATGCTTTCAAGGTTTTGTATGCCCACCATTTGAGCTCGGTCGATCTGATCGGCAGTCGCGCCCAATTGGGCGAAGGCGTGCTCTTTTTCGACCTTTCCGACCAGGATTCCGAGGGGTTTAACAAATTCATTCCCTATTACCTCTTCCCTGCGGCAGTGTACAGCGTGGCACTCAGCCACTCGCGCGAACGGACCAAAATAGCCGTGGGAAGCAACCCGTGGAACCCGACGCCGAAGAGCGCAAATCTCGCGAGTATTTGTGAACGTTTCGGTGGCGGAGGCCACGCCAAAGTCGCCGCAATCTCTCTGCCTCCCGACGACCTTGAAACTGGAAGGAACGTGGCTCGTCAAATCGTGGAGGAGCTCAGGGGCTACGCGGGCCGGTAAATCGAGCAAGGTTGTTGCAACCTTCCCGGGCAGCCAAGCGCTTGTCAGCAGGCGATAGCTGTGATAAGAAGTTGCAGTACCTGATATCTCTTTGGAGGGAATTTTCGGTGGGGCGCTTGTCTCCGCCATTGGGATGGGAAGATAAAGGGGTTTAGCGATTCCCCGGTGCGTCCGCCTCGCCGGACGCGGCGCTTCTTATATAATCAGGCAACCGAAAGTGCTAGTCATTTGAAGTCCACGAGAAGGGATTGAACGAGAGTGGGCCAAAGTCCAGAGACCAACGCCAGCCCGATTCAGATTGGCGTTTTCGGAATGTCGGACGTCGGGCAAGTCCGCAAGAATAACGAAGACAACTTCGTCGTTTGCAATCTGTCCACAGGTGAAGCAACCCTGACCCCCGCCCTGTGCGATCATCAACTGGGCCCTCGGGGGACGCTCTTTATGGTCGCCGACGGCATGGGCGGGGAGGCCTCCGGGGAGGTCGCCAGCCAGATCTGTGTGACCACGGTGCCGAAGCGTCTCTACGAGAATCTAAAGTCGGTCTCGACCATCCGCGAAACGAACTTTGTGCTCTTGCTTCGTGAAGCCGTGGAATATGCCAACCAGATTATCTTCCAAAGGGCCCAAACCGACGCGAATTTCCGCGGCATGGGTACGACGACCACGGCGGCAGCGCTTTTCGGCCCTCACCTTTTCATCGCGCAGGTGGGTGACTCCCGCGCTTACCTCTTGCGCAATCAGCAAATTACTCAACTCACGCGGGACCAGACGTACTTGAACTATTTGGCCGAGATTGGCGCGGAGGTTCCGGAGGATCCCGAGAAAGACAGCCGCCGCAGCATCCTGACACAGGCCGTGGGCAGCAGCGAGTCGGTGGACGTGAAGGTCACCTACACGAAGCTTCGCCAGGGCGACAATCTGCTCCTCTGCAGCGACGGGCTCTACAACATGGTGAAGGCGTCCGACCTACTGGACGTAATGCAGAAAAACGGTCCGCTGCCCGAGATGTGTCGGACGTTGATCGGCCACGCCAATGCCAATGGCGGTGTAGACAACATTACGGTGATCGTCGCCAACCTTCAGGGGGCGGGACTTGCAGCCCAGGACCCGGCGTCCGGGGTTGAGCTGCGCGAATTTCGCGAGGAAGACTTTCAGGCGCGCGTTTGAACAGCCTTTGAAGTACCCCCGGTTACGCACTTACTCCATCGCCCTTTTTCGGAACTGGTATGAGATGTCCCTCGTGTGGCGATATTATCGAGGCCAATTTTCAGTTCTGCGGAAATTGCGGCGCTTCGATTCCTGAACCCGACGACAAAGCTCCGGTCATCGCCGTCGTCACACCTAGTCGCCCCGAACCTTCCATTCTCGCCGAGGAATCCGCTGCACACCCGGTGGTTCCCACGCGTGTGGCACAGCCCGCACAAGCGGGGCCTGAGCAAGTCCACAAACTCATCGTCACAGGCGGCCTGCTGGCCGGCCGGTCATTCACCATCGGACCTCAGGGCTTGCTGATCGGCCGCGATCCTGCGAATTGCCAGGTCGTGGTTGCCGACGACGAGATTTCCCGCATTCACGCCTGGGTTGGGTTCGACGAATTGGGCCAGGTCATCGTGCGCGACCGCAAGTCCGCGAACGGAACCTATGTCAACCAGGTTCGTGTGCAGGAACGCGTGCTCCGGCCGACAGATGTGTTTGCCGTCGGACTGGATCAGCACCACACCTTCCGGGTCGAGCTGGCGGCTGTCCCCGCCGAAGCCCCCGCTCCCCAGCAAGCCTCGATCCCCTCACGGGGTGAAACGCAAGTGCTGCGCCGCCAGTCGACGGCGGAGGTAGCCGCCGTCCGGGTGGGTGATAAGGCGGCGGGCGGCACAGTGGCCATCAAATTGACAGACCTTTCGGCACGGCCCCATGTCGAGCTCATCGTGGACAAGTACGCGGTGAAAACCATCGAGATCTCCGACAAAGGGCTGACGGTGGGACGAGACGTGGCGCGCTGCCAGATCGTGATGGAGCACCCGTCGGTCTCCGCCCTGCACGCCGAGATCAGCAGCAAGCCCGGCAACGTGACCATCACCGACCGATCGACCAACGGAACGTTCGTGAACGGCAAGCGCGTCCAGACACACGAACTGGCCGACGGTGATTACATCACTTTCGGGCGCTATGCGGGCAAGTCCCTCATCTTCCGCACCGGACTCGAGCCGAAGCTCAAGGTCGAAACCGTGGATTTGTCCAAGGATCGCATCCGCATCGGCCGCGATCCCTCGAACGACTTCGCCATCGACCATCCCGTCGTTTCGAAAAATCACGCCGAAATAGTCAAGCAGGGCGGCAAGTATTTTGTCGTCGACCTTGGCTCGACGAACGGAACGTTCGTCAACGGCATCAAGATCAAGCGCCACGAACTGCAGGAACTCGACCGCATCGTCATCGGCCCGTCGGAACTGCATTTTTCGGGCGCGAGCTTTTCGCACGCCCCGGATGCCCACGTGGTTCGCCTGGACATTCAGAACCTGAATTTCCAGGTGACCGATCGAACTTCAGGGAAACCGAAGCTGCTGCTCGACGACATCTCGCTGGTCGTCAAGCCGCGCGAGCTGATCGGCCTGCTCGGCCCGAGCGGCGCGGGCAAGTCCACGTTGATGAACGCCTTGAACGGCTTCACGCGGCCCACCGCGGGCGCCGTGCTCTACAACAATGCCGACCTCTATCAGAACCTCGACAGCCTGAAGTCCACGATTGGTTTTGTGCCGCAGGAAGACATTATGCACAAGCAGCTCAGCGTGCGGCGCTGCCTCTATTACGCCGCCAAGCTGCGCCTTCCGGAGGATCTCTCGGAGGAGGAAATCAATCGCCGCGTCGATGAGATGCTCGATATTCTCAAAGTCGACCCGCAACGCTGGGACAATCCCGTCTCCACGCTCAGCGGTGGGCAGCGAAAGCGCATCAGCATCGGCATCGAGCTGCTTCCCAAGCCAGGTGTCCTCTTCCTTGACGAGCCGACCGCCGGTCTCGACCCGCGTACCGAAACCTTGATGATGATGCTGTTCCGGCAGTTGGCCAACCAGGGCTCCACCATTATCATTACAACCCACCTCCTCGCATCGTTCGGCGTCCTGGACAGGGTCGTGGTGCTCGTTCAGGGGCGGTTGGCGTTCTATGGCCCGGGCAATAAATTTCTCGAGTACTTCAAGGCGCCCGTCCCCGCCGACGTTTACGATGACTTGACGGATAACAACACCGTCCCGTACTCGCTGGAACTGAAGAAGCGATTCGCCGAATCGGCGCTATACAAGGAACAGATCTCCGACCCGATGAAGGTGGCGGCTCCCGCGCCCAAAGCGGCCGGGGCGGCAGCGAAAAAGGGGCCGAGTGAAAAAGGCTCCATGATCCACCAGTACGGCGTCCTGCTGAGGCGCAACTGGGAGCTCAAATTTGGCGACCGCGGACAAACCGCCCTGCTTTTCCTCCAGGCGCCGCTCATCGCGCTGCTCGTCAGCCTCATGGCGGGCGCACCCAATCAGATCCAGACTATTTTCATGGCCATGTTCGCGGCGCTGTGGTTTGGCTGCTCGAACGCCGTGCGCGAAATCGTGGACGAGCAGACCATCTATAAACGTGAGCGGCAGACCGGCCTCAAGATTCCGTCTTACATTTTTTCCAAGCTCTTTGTCCTGGCGGTCATCGCCCTGGCGCAGTGCGCGTCCGTGATCGCGATTCTGCTTTTTGTCCGCCGGGCGTTGGTCCTGAGTCCGACAGAGATTCTCGGCGCTATCGTCATCATGTTCCTGGTGGCCGTGAATGGCACGCTGATCGGCCTGGTCATTTCGAGCCTCGTCAACACGCCGGAGAAGGCCCTGACTCTCTTTCCCTTGGTGTTGATCCCGGAATTGCTTCTCTCCGGCTTGTTCCTGCCCGTACGGCCGATTCAGACCATCCTGCCGATTACGACCAAGCAGCTATTCGAAGGTCAGTTATTCGCCCAACCAGAGGCCAAGGCCAAGGCTGCGGAAGAATTGAAGAAGCAAGCCAGCACTGAAGAGGAGACTGCGGCGCAGACGGGCGCGGGAGCGCACCAGGTGACGGGCGCGATCACCCCCTCCGCGGAGGTCCAAAAAAAGATGCAGTATTACACTCCGGCGCCGGTCGAGGGTATGCCCACCTTTGTGCGCATGCTTTCCATGCTGGCGGTCTCGCGCTGGGGCATGGAAGCTCTTTCTGACATATGCATCCACGGGCAGCATTCCATCCAGGACTACGCCTACAAGATCATCAATACGGTTTACATTTCCATGCATCCGGAC
This sequence comes from Acidobacteriota bacterium, assembly GCA_016202975.1. Taxonomy (GTDB): domain Bacteria; phylum Acidobacteriota; class Terriglobia; order UBA7540; family UBA7540; genus JACQNR01. The sequence goes on along the minus strand of JACQNR010000196.1, from coordinate 9,456 downwards.
GACGTGGAAAAACTCAAGGCAGGCCTGGAAGCGCCGGCGGAGGCGTTTGCGGCGGCGGGAAGCTTCCCCTTGCCCTCCAATTTCTGGAAGGACAAGGCGCCGTATGTCGGCATTCTGACGGTTCACATGCTCGTGGCCACGCTCGCCGTCCTGCTGCTTATGAAGCGCAAGGATGTGGTTTGATTCGCGCGTCACGCCCGCAAAGGAGAATTTATGGATTCCGGAAATTCCTCAGTGAAAACCCTCCTGTACATCGTTCTGGTTCTGGCCCTGCTCGCGGTGGGGTCGAACTTCTATGTCGCTTCCCTGCTGGACCGCAATAGTCAGGAGCTCGCCAGCCTCCGCCTCCTTTTGCAGAAGCAGATGATGGGCACTGCCTTGACGCAAGTCGAGGAGATGCAGAAGAAGTTGGACGCGATGAACCAAAGCGCCTCCGGCATTGACGCTAAGATGAAAAAGGCCCAGGACGATTTCGTCATCCGCATGAACAAGGAACTCCCGCTCATGATGGACCGCTACATCCAGCAGCGGGCCGGGAAATACCAGCCCATGATCCCGCAGGATGTGAAGGAGAAGATCCAGCAGCAGGTGCCCAAATAGCCTGGCTCGCTCTACCCTGATTTCCCTATCGATTCTTGGTGAGGTTGTCGAAAAGAAACAAGCCTGACTTGCCCGCCACGACGATGTCCAGATCGCCGTCGCCGTCGATATCAACCACTGGAATCTGCATGCCGCCGCCCGCACGGGTGCTGTAATCGATAATATGCCGTCGCCACTGAATTCGCCCGCCGCCTTGAAATTGCTCGTACCAGTAGACACCCAGCGGCTCGTTCGCTCCCGGATCAGTCTCGTGAGCGTAGTAGCGTTTTCCAGTAATAATCTCCGGCCGCCCGTCGCCGGTCAAGTCCGCAAGCGTCAGCGCGTGCGCTTGCGACCAGCTCTTGTCGATCATATGTTCTTCCCAGTAGCGAAGCCCCGCGGCGCTGCGCTTCTGCTCCATCCAGAAAATGCCGTAATCGTGTCCCAGGCTGGTCACCAGGTCGGCGAGCCCGTCGCCATTCGCGTCGAGCGGGTAGATGAACCCCGTATCGCCCAGGTTGAATTCGGGATGGAATGGCCAATCGCCCTGGCGCGGGTCGGCAGGCGCCTCGAGCCATCCGCGCGGTGTGATGATGTCGGTTCTGCCGTCGCCATTCACGTCGCCGGCGCCGATGCCATGACCATAACTTCGAGGGCTCGCCTCGTGTGCGACCCATCCGCCTTGGCCGAAGAGTTCATACCAAGTCAGGGGAAAATTGCTGTCGCCGAACTGCGGCAGCAGCGTGAGCGGCTTTCCGGTATTGAGCAAATCCACCAAGAAGGCGAATTCCACCGGAGAACCTTTGGTGATGGTGTGCTCGACCCACGGTTTGTTCTCTTTCCCAGGGTTCTCCCACCAGGAGAGCGGATTGGCCCAGTAGGAGGCGGTCACCACATCCAGTAGGCTGTCCCCGTTGATGTCGATGGCCAGGTCGCTCAGATCTTCAAAGTATCCGTCGGTGTATTCAAGGCTGCGGAATTTGTGGCGGGTCCACTCGATAGTCTTGCCGTAGGTGCGGGGCATCTGCTCAAACCAATTGTCACCGGAAATGATGTCGAGCCGCCCGTCGCCATTGAGGTCTGCCACCGTCACGGCTTCGCACGGGCCGAGGTCGAGCGTGTGCTTTTCGAAGGGGATTTCATCGGACGCCGTCAGCGTGCAAAGCGCAAGTGCCAAGACAGGAAGAATCGAGAGTCTCAAGAAGATTTGTTTCATGACTTCAGCGCCATGCCTAGGGTCAAGCCAGACTTCTTTGCGCCTTCGCGCCTCTGCGTGAGTCTGCGCTTTTCACGGTCACCAGAGCGTTTCACGCAAAGGCGCTAATCCCGCAAGGCGAACGTAGGGGCACGGCGCGCCGTGCCCTTACGGGTTAACAAATCCCCATTTCGCGGGCAAGTCCCTTGATGAAGCCCAGTCCCCGCCGTGCCAGGTGGTCGCCGGTGGGGGCAAGGTCGCGCCAAATAGCCGCGGCGGCGGCCAAGTCGGGTTCGGGCTGCGCGAACGACTCGATCGTCAGCCAGCCGCTGTAATGATTCTCCTTGAGTACTTCGAGTATGCCCCGCCAATCGCAGTGGCCCGTCCCCGGAATCCCCCGGTCGTTTTCGGAAAGATGAACGTGCCCCACATCGCGAATGACCGCGCAAAGCGATCTGACTGGCTGCTGCTCCTCGATGTTCGAGTGGAATGTGTCGAAATGAATCTTCACGTTGGGCGCGTCGATCGCGCCCACCAGTCGAGCGGCGTCTTCGAGGGTGTTCAGGAAATAGGTTTCAAAGCGGTTAAGCGGTTCTGGGCAGAGCGTCACGTTCTGCTTTCGAGCGTGTTCCGCAGCTCTCTGCAGACCTTCCACGGCCCACTTCCATTCGTCCTCGGTACGGCGGCGGCCTGTCATCACTCCGAGGGCCGCATATAGCGGCCCGCACATCACGCGGCCGCCCAGGTCCGCCGTGCGGTCCACACAGGTCTTCAGAAATTCCACTCCCCGCTCGCGGGTCGTGGCTTCGGTGCTCACCAGGTTCGCGTCGCGCGGCAGTACGACGCAGGTGGTTCGTTCCAAGCCATGGTGGTCGAGGACGGCACGAAGCCAGGGAATGTCGGCCGGTTCGCCGGGCGAAAGAAACGGCTCGACGCCGTCAAAACCCCACTCGCGGATGCGGCCAAAGAGCGCCTCCTGCGCCTTGCCGACGCGCGTCGTCCAGACCATCATGTTGACGCCGAATTTCAAGCTACGCCGCGCCGGTGCTGGATGCAGGCACTCGCCCACCTTCAGAATGTTTCAAGTATGTGAAACTCGAGTGCAACGCGAGTGCGAGCCGGTCCCTTTCCCGTTCTGCAGGCACCCAGCCGAGATGCGCCCCCAAAACTCCCTTGCTCGTCTCGCAGCGAAGCCTTAGACGACTTTCACTTCCGCCCGGAAGATCTGTTCGCCTAGGAAGAACTCGTCACCGTTGTTCAGTTCTGCTTCCCCCCGGATGCGCCGGTAAACGCCGTTTCGGCTCTTCAGGTCGCAGAGCATGAAGCCCGAACTTTGAGCCAGGATCCGTGCGTGCTCGCCCGACATGTAGGGATCGGTCTTGAAGGTTAGGTCGCCTTTCGTCCGGCCGAGAGTGGTTTCGGGTTTCTCGATTTTGAAAGCCTCGATGACTTCGCCCGACAAATGGATGCGCTCGAGTCTGCCTTTCGGGCCGCCGGCGACACCTGGAGCCATCCCCATCATGACGCGGGTGCCCTCGATGGCTCCAACCTCCTCCTGCGGAGTCTCCACGGAAAAGCGGAAAAGTTGGCGGCCCACCAGGAACACATCACCGGTGTTGAGCGGCGTATCCTTCCGCTGCTTGACAAAGGTCCCGTTGCGGCTGCTCAGGTCTTTCAGGATGAGCTTCTCGCCGCGTACGGCGACGGAGGCGTGCCGGGCCGAAAGCAGGCTGTCGGCGGGATAACTCATGTCGCAATCGGCTTGTCCAATCAAGGTCTCTTTGGTGACGCGCACAACTTTCCCTGTCGAGCCATCCTGCTTCAACTCGACAACCGAAGCCTCCAATTTGGGGAGGTGGAATCCGGAAAAGATCGCGGTCCCTTCTCCCGCATGCATGGAATCCTCAGCCGCAGGCGGCGCGGCTTTCGGCGCAGGCGCCGGTGGTGCAACAGGTGCTGGGGGCGGAGGTGGTGGAGGCGGCGCCACCTGCGGCGCGGGTGCGGGTGGCGGAGCGACAGGCGCCGGTGCCGGAGGAGTGGGCGGAGGCGCAGCCGGGCGTGCAGCAACCGCCGGACGCGGCGGTGCGGGAGGCGGTGCCGGAGGCGCTAGAGGTCTCAGCGGAGGCCGAGCCGGAGGCTTGACCGGCGGCATCGCTTGCGTCGGCACATTGACGGCCCGGGGAGCGGGCGCGGCTGGTGTGATGGGCGAACCGCAATATCCGCAGAAGCGGCTCGTTGCCGGCAGCATTTTCCGGCAGCGCGGGCAGGGAATTTGCCCGGAGGGAGCAGCGGCCGCGGGTTTGGGGGGCGCGGCGGGCGCTTGGGCGTGCATCGGCTTGCCGCACCGCGCGCATTGGGCCGCGGAGGCTGGATTAGGTGTCCCGCAGGATGGGCAGCGGATGTACCTTATCGTTCCTTGTTCAGTGTTGTCCTCAGGCATGACCTCGTCCTCTTTGAAGATCGAAATTGGACCGGCTACTCGCTAACCCCACGAATCCACAGCGGGTTAGTATAACAGCGAAATTCTTCTCCGCCACTATTCCTTGTGCGCGCTTCAAATCTGATGTAGGCCGCATCAGGACCCAGACTCGCGAGTGCAGGCGGCAATACCACCCTCATGAATCCCTTGCTCGAGAGTTCCTGGCCAGGGGGAATCGGGATTTCGTCGGGTGCCGATTCTCCCGCGCTCGTGCCCCAGATCAGCCGGAGGGATGTCACGGGGCCGAATTCCGGGCTGCTTGCCCACTGCATTTGTACGGAAGGTTGGTGGTGTTTGTCAATCGTTGCTTCACCGCCCGGCAAAACGTCCCGGTCGCCCGCGAGCGCACCGTCGCCGTCCATATCGATTCCGGCGATGACGAGCGGGCCGTTCGATAGGACGCTTCGGCCCTCGCGCAGCGCCTTGAGAACGTTTTCGCCGCGCGCGCCCATCCCCCTCGGGCAGTAAACAACCGTCGAAAGTTTTCCAAACGCGTTGTCCTCGGCGTATCCGGCCAGCCCCCGTGACGGCTTGGAGAGAAAGTCCACCGAATCCATTGTGGCCTCGTAGTTGAAGTCGCCGTGCGCGTCTGAGCCTGCCGCCAGGAAAACTTTGAACGAAGGGGAGGATGCGGATCCGCTCAGAGCAAGGCCTTTGGCGAGCAGCGGCTGCCAGCCACGCTCGATCGCCTTTTCCAGGCGCGCGTAATGGTTCGCTTTTTGATCGGGCTTAAAACAGTCTGCGGGATTGGCGCCGCGGCGCATGCAGTAGGGGTCGCGTGCGTCATCGGCGGTCACGGTGGTGGCGCGATTCCACGGCGCGAGCCCCACCAGGCCCGGAGCGAGTCCCTTCCCGTCGGCAGCCAGGAAGTCCGCCGCCAAATCCCATTCGCCGCCCCGCAGGACCGGGCTGACCGGATCGAAAGGGTGGGCGGCGTAAGCAAATCCGCCGGCCGCTGCGATGCGCTCGAGCGCGGCTTTAAGGGGTATGGCGGGGTTTGAGGGAGAGCCATCGCCGGTCGTGATCGTCGTGTCGGCCTCGTTGCCGGCCGTGGGAAAACCCTTGTCGGGATTATCGGGCGATGGCAGCGCAACCAGATGCAGTGAATTCAGGAAAGTATCCTTTCCCGATGCCGCCGTGATTTCTTCGCCACGGATGAAAAGAACCTTGTCGTCGCGAAATTTCCTGACTTGCTCGAGCGCCTGGGCGTAGCGTTCGGGGCCGAGGTCGGTCGAATGGTCGGCAAGAACGACCCAACTCAACCCCGTGTCAAGCGCCGCCTGCCGGGTCACTTCGAGCGGATAGCCACGCTCGGCCGCGTTATCCGTGAAAGCGGAGTGGTAGTGCAAATCCCCGCGATACCAACCAGGAAGCTCCGGCAACGGATCAGCTTTCCACTGGACGCGCAGATAGGTGTTCTGGCTGGGCCATCCGGTGACGCGAACCGCCACCATCAAGTCCACCGCGCCCGGTAGAGCCCCCAGAAAATTCTTACGGAGATAGCTGGCGATGGCTTCGCGGGGAATTTGCAGTGTCTTGTTCCATCGATCCTTGACCACCAGAGACTCGCCGCCCGTGCGTGCGTCAAAGGTCCATTCCGACTTGGCGTCGAGAATAATGGGCGTGTCCGCGAACTGGCGCCTTGCCCCCGGCGGCTTGGCATACACGTTCACGCCCTCGAGCTTCAGCGGCTCGCGCGAGACGTAGGGCGCAAGCTGCGTGATGGCGCTGCGACCGGTCTTCTCCACTCCATTGATAATTTCGACGTACACAGGCAGGTTTGGGTCGGCGGCGTTGCGCAGAACGTAAGGTGCGTCAGCGCGAAAGAAGACACCGGTGCGCGACAGAGTTTCTTTAATATTTTCGAGTTCACTTTGGGGGGCGGCTGCGGCGGGCCTCGGGAGAATCAGGCCGCACAATACGAAGCCCTGAATTGCACGGCGCGCGACTTGACGTCGTGTGCACATCAGGGAGCAAGTTTAGCGAGGAACGAGGCAGAAATACAGAGGGCAGGTTCGGAACACAGGGCGACGACTTTGCCTTCCGGCGTGACCAGCGGCGCGCCCGACTGACCCGGGCTCAGGGTGTGGCTCAGCGTGATGCTTCCCTGCACCTTCGCCACTTCCACCTCTTCCGGCTTGGGAGTGGCCTTGGGTTGGCTGAGTCCGAATGGGAAGCCCAGGAGCGACAATTTCGCACCCGCAGCGACCGGCAGATCGGGAGCAAGGGGCAGCGGCTGGAATTTATCTCCGCTGAGCTTGAGGAGGGCGAGGTCATTTTTTCCTCCCGTGTGCAGATCGAGCGTCACCTTCTCAGTGGAATCGGGCTCCTGGTATTCCCTCTTCTCAAACGTGTCGGGCGGCGTCTTGAGAACCTGCAGCGTCTGCTTGTCGGTATTCGAGCCTGTGGCGAGGTCAGGCATTCCGTCGCCGCCGAGAATGGTCGCCCCGGCGGGCCAGGCGGCGTGGCGAACACTGTTCGGGTCCAGTTCCAGGTGGTCACGCGTGACCATCAGGACGGTCTGCGGATCAAACTTCCACGGCTCAATGACGCGCTTGGCAGTAGCCAACTGGCCGTCCACGGTCAGGAGGAATCCGGTTCCCGACTGCGAGAATTTTTCCGACGCGCCCGACTTCGGGTCACGCAGCGCGTACTCCGTGTAAACCAGGTACAGCGATTCCGAACCCTTCTGTTCGAGGGTTCGCGCGCCCGCCATTCTCGCCAGGTGCTCCTTGGCCAGCGCAATGGCGGCGGCGCTCTTGGGGTCAGCGAGCGTCGCCAGGATTCCGCTCGCCGCTATGCGAAGCATTGGACTGCCGGAAAACATTTCGAGCGGCATTTCCTCTTTCAGCGGCACGGGAAGAACCAGGCGCTTGGCGCGAACGGCGATTTTCTGCAGCGTGTTGAGCTTGACTTCGATAAAGCTCTGCCCCGTGATCGTGATCTTTTCCCGGTCGATCATTTCCTTGATCGGAACGACCGACTCGAGGTCGGAAAAAGTAATCGTACACTGGAGCGGCGCGGGAAGGTCCGCAGGGTCTTTCTTGGATGTCTTGAATTCCGTCGCATAGGGTTCGACGCGGACTGGGATGCCGTTGGCCTGCACATCCTGGAAAAAGATCCGGCTGACGGTGACCGACTTGTCGAAGGGCTTGACGCTCACCCACATGTTCAGAACCAGGCGCTGGAGGTTGAGATCCTTGTAGGCGAGCTTGCGGTAGATGACCGGACTTTCGGCGGGACTGCCATCCTTGCTGTCCTCAGGAAGTTTGTAGACCTTGGCTCCGCGTAACTCCTCGGGAACTTGTGCGGTTTGGTCCTTTTGCTTATCGTCCGCACGAAGGGGGACGGATATGATGCAACAAAGAAGAAAGGTTGCGGCGGAGAATTTTCGCGACCGGAAAATAAGCTTCATCCCACCGACCCGCGCTAATCGCCCCAACAGATGTCGAATACCTCGACCGGCGCTTCCTTGCCCTTCACTTTGATGGGGTTGAGTTTGGTTGCAGGCAAGGGTCCGCGCAGCGCCGTATGGGTCATCTCCGAAATGAGAATCTGTCCTCCCGCCGCGTTGGAACAGAGTCGGGAGGCGACATTCACAGCATCGCCAATCACAGTGTAATCCATGCGCTTGGTTGACCCGATGTTGCCTGCAGTCACCGGACCGGTGTTGACACCCATTCCCACCCGAATGGGGGCCTGGCCTCGCGCCGCCCAGGCCTCGTTGAGACGGACGAGGGCGCGTTGCATTTCCATTGCCGTTTTGACTGCGCGGTCTGCATCATCGGGGCGGGCCAGAGGCGCGCCGAAAATGGCCATAATGCCGTCGCCAAGGTATTTGTCGAGCGTGCCGCCATGCTCGAAGATCAAATCGGTCATCGCCGTAAAATATTCGTTGAGCAACTCGACCACCTGCTGCGGCTGCATGTTTTCGGACATAGGCGTGAAGCTGCGGATGTCTGTAAAGAGAATGGAGGCGACCTGATTCTCCCCGCCCAAATGTATCTGATCAGGGTTGGCGAGGACGCGCTCGACGATCGCCGAGCTAAGGTATCGCTCCAGCGCCTTGCGCTCGACGACGCGTTGTGCCAAGTCCTCATGCGCTTTGGCGCTGTCAAAACTGATGGCGGCTTCGGCGGCCACGACCGAGAAAATGCTCAGTTCCTCTTTGGAAAAGGCGTAGGGCTTAGTCAGGCAATCGACATAGAAAAGCCCGAAGACGCGGTCCTTGTAGATTAGCGGCGCGCACATCGCGGAGCGGATGCCTGACATGCGCAGACTTTCGCTGGCGGAGAACCGCTCGTCGGCGGAGACGTCGTGAATGAGTAGCGGCAGACGTTCGGTCGTGACCCGGTCGATCACTGTTTTGCTCAAAGCGAGGCCGCGTGCTTCGCGCTTGAGCTTTTCGTCCTTGTAAAGAATGACGGCGGGGCGGAAACCCCGGCGATCGTCGCGCAACATGACGAAGCCGCGTTCGACGTTTTCCATCTGGAACACCAGTTCCATCACCCGATGCATGATTTCATCCGGGGTGAGCACCGAAGAGAGCGTCTTGCCCACGCCGAGGAGCAGTTTGAGGAGTTTATTTTCCTTCTCGAGAAGGCGTACGCGGTCCTGAATGGACTCGGGCAGCGCGCCGGGTTTGACATGGACGCGCAGAGCGGAGGTCAAACTTTCGCGCGAAGTCAGGTCGCCGACTTCGCTGGGCTCGGGCGCTCCAGTCTCGACGTGAACGGCCTCGCTTTTCCCCACTTCGTACCGAAGCTCGTACATGCCGATCATCAGACGGTCCTGGTCCGAAAGACTGTGCTCGCGAACCAGTTGCCCATTGATGTAAATTCCGTTCAGACTGCCCAGATCGTTGATGAGCGTTGTGTCGCCCGGAAGGACTGTGACGCGGGCGTGATGGCGGCTCACGCTGGGATGATTGAGGACCAAGTCATTTGCATCGACGCGTCCGACATTGACTGTGGTGCCGGTGATCTCAAAGATTTGGTTCGCGCCGGAAGGATCAGTGATCAGGAATCGGGCCATAGTGAGTCTTGAGAATCGTCCCTTGCTAGTCTTACTGGGGCTTGAGCCTTTCGTTGACAGTGACGGTCCCGTCCGTGGGCACTTCCACACCGACGTGCAGCGTCTGGTAGCCATCGAGCGAGAGCGAAAGCATATACCGCCCGGCGGGTAGCCGGATAGTGGCCGGCGT
>JACQNR010000185.1 GCA_016202975.1 Acidobacteriota bacterium | reverse complement strand
CTTGGATCCCGACTCCGTCGGGACCCACATTCCCACAGCCCCCACGGCGGCTGTTTGCCCTCTGCTGGTGGAGGCAAAGAAAAATCAAAACCGGACAGATCATGTGCTATAAAAACCGGACATCTTCACGTGCTAACAACAGGTGTAATTGACTCCATACTCCAGAACGAAGAACGACATACACGCGCACGTCTGACTGACATTTCCTATTTCGCTGTTTCCGCCCCGAATAGCCCCGAAGGATCGAAATCTTGTTCAGCGCCTCTTCATTTGAGACACAACACACCTGCATGTCTTGTCCCACCCCCCGTTCCGCCGATGCCGCCCGGTGATGCGCAAAGGGGTTTCAACTTGTTGTGAGAAATCTGCGCTTGAGGATCGACACGAACTGGGATTCATTTGGGTTTTGTGGTCGCACTTATCTTATTCGCAGAAATTTCCTGCTGCATCTCTTCGGTCGAAGATGACACAACCTCTGAATCTTCGACTGTGGTTTTCTTTGTCAAAGTACCACTCTCTTAGGAACTTTCTAGAGCCAATCCTAGTACACGAGCTCAATTCCCCACAGTTTTCTCAGTCGTGGTGATTCGAGTCAAAGATCACTCCTCGCGGATATTTCGCTCGGCAATTCCATGCGCAAAATCTCAATCCCTCTAAGAAATTTCACCGGGCATCTTTAAGGTCAAAGCACACCACCCTGCTGCGTCATTGCGTAAGCTCGATTCTCCCGAAAGATGCAGTCAGATTTGTTTCCCCGAATGGGTTCGAGAGGCCTTCGAGCCGAGGCAAGTCGGCTGGAACCGTGACGGAGTCGAGGCGAGCACTCGTTGTGGAAAGCCCATGGAAGGGGTGGCTGAGTGGCCAGTTCATTAAGGAGATCAGAATGTTCAGGGGAAGCTATTTCACACCAAGCAAGACAAGGGTACGACCGGATCGAAGCCCGACTTCGCGCGCCCTTTCCTGCGCACTTTTCATAGGGCTAAGGATATCGTGCGTGGCTGGGCTCCTGGCAAGTGGGAGCCCTTGGGCACAGGGCGACGCCCAGGAAGTTTCCCTTCAGACGGAAACGCGCGACGTTACGCCCCTTCCTGCCTACTACGCGCCCTGTCGCTGGCTCTTCACGGAAATGGGTCGCGGCACGACGGGAGGCCCGCGCGCGCAACCTGATCTCGCCTACATGGCAGACGGGGCCACAAAGTTTCATGATCCGCGAGGGCGGCGGGCATTGGCGATAGTTGGCGGATGGTATGCGTTTCCATCCCACCCCGTGGTCAGCATCCATCGATCGCCCGCTGCGGTTCTCACCCGAGTAAGCGCCTCGGGGGCAGGCGGAGGAGGAAGCGGGAGCCATGGCGGAGCTTCTCCCAGCAACGATTATTTCCGGCGTTTAGGTGGAATTCTTTCTCCTTATTTCCGGGTGTGCACGTGCGACATGATCGTGCCCGTTCCTTTCAGGCTTCCGAGGACCAGCATCAAAGCATGTGCCATGGTTTGCAAATGCGATGACCAGGCTTTTGGAATCGGCTTATACAATACCCAGCGTCTGCTTCCGTTCTGCAGCGCCGCTGCGGACACGATCTGCCCCTGGCAAATCAAAACCATAAGCCCGTCCACCCCCGTCGGACTGCCCCTACCCATGCAGTTCACCGCTTCGCAGATCGTCGGATGCAGGTTACTCGAGAGCCGCCCGTGGGAATAGAACTCCAGGTCACGTTACTACTCACTCAGATCACACTGCTCGCCGCGGCCTCCAAAGTTCACCGCGAGTCGTCACCGATGAACTTCGTGGACTTGCTGGGCGGTTTCTATGGAGACTGCAAAGGAGGCCTCCTTCAGCCTGGCTCGACAGGCCAGCCTTTAGCCGGACGCAAACGGGCGCGCCCGCTCTCTGAAGGTTTCAATATCAAAATTTGAGGTGCAGTCTTATTCTCGTTCAGAATGATTGGTGACATTCTTGGTAGAGTGTCAGGATGGAGCAGATCAAAGGGTTAGTAGTGCCCCGCTCCAGGTACCCGGAGCGGCGCGCGGCCGAACTGAGCCGAAAGGCTCAGAAGCGGCTGGCGTGGTTCGACTATTTCCGAGCGCAGAGGCGGATTGCTGGGCGGCACAAGCGAACGAATTATCAACCAAGTTATGGCGGTGTCGGGCCCGCCGATCGACTGCCTGTCACTCTTCGTGCGTGCGGTTGGCCAACGCGTCATGGAGTTCGCCCAGGGAGGGGGAAAAGCCTTGACCGCCGGCTTGTCCTTGGAAGAGGAATTGGTTTCCCCAAGCCGACCGACCGCTGAAAAGCTGTTTGAGACGGTTCTTCGAGTGAAGCCCCTTACTGCGGCTGATCAGTCGCTCTTTCATATTTGCCTGCTGAGTTTCTACACCGGCCGGGCCTCGGATCTAAATCTCCCCATCCAGTTGCTCCTTGGGATCCAGCGCCCTCTTCCCGGCGACGGGGCGGCGAGAGCCATCCGCACCAATCTCGTTACTGGTTACACGCCGCTCTTCCATAAGTTTTCGGAAGTAAAGTTTGACTTGCTCTTAGTTAGTGCCGTCCACTCACAGGAGGCAGTGGCTACGGCGAAGAACCATGCCAACACCAGCCTCTCGGGGTTTTGGTGGCATGCGTTCTCTCCACCTTCTATCCGGGCGATGCTGACGGCACGCCTGATGGCCCTGCCCGTGGTCAAGCTCCACGCCTTCATCTCGGACGCCCACAATCTGGACTGGTCGGCGGGAAAACTGGCCCTCCTCCGTCACGAGTTGTCCTGGGTGCTAGCCGAGCTGATCGTTTCGGGCTAGCTCCCCGCGTCGCAGGCTTCGGATATTGCCAAGAGCTTGCTAGGCGAGAACGCCACGCGCCTCTACAAGCGATAGAGCTTCCGTTTTGATTTCTCTCGGGTTCGTCCGGTCCTGCTGCCGAGTGGAAACTGCGACCAGCAAGCTAGCGGCAGGGGTTCCGGTCGCGGCGCTCACCACCAACAAAACACGCTTCATCGAAGTACAATTGCTTCCCTGCCTGTTGATATAGCAGGACGGTGCTCATACCTGAACTCGCATCTTGTGAAGCGAGCCGGTGCTTCTCGAAAGCAACTTCTTTTGGTCCGCCTTTTAGCGCTTCCCGCAAGACCCGACCTCGGAGATTGCCTCGGGATGGCAATGGCAATTCCATGATATGCGCGAGGGTGAGGGCAATGTCCGCGTTCGAAACAGGGGAGAAATCAACGAAGCGTGTTTTGAAGTCCGGGCCGATTGCGGCCATATTATTGAACGTATTGTCACGACCCAGCGAGCGGTGCATTCCCTGGCCCTCTTGGAGTACCGTGTCCGCAATCTGAACTGCGGATTGCAGATCGCCGGGGGTGAGATAGAAAGTCTTAAAGCTAAGCGCAATTGTTGGTGTCGGTAAGGGCGTAGCTCCGACAAGGTTAATGGAGCTCAGCGGCAAAGCGCCTGGCAATGTTCCACAGCGGTCATCTACGAAGATCCCGCCGACATAGTCCTGCTGTGCAAGGAACTGAACAATCCGGCGAACACGGTCGCAGTTGTGATCGGGGACGTAGATTAAGTCCGAGCCGCCATTGGCAGCGACGATCGCCTTGGCATCGGTGCTGTCCAGGATCCGTCCGCTCGCGCCGATAAGGCCGTTGCCGGCGGCAGGACGTTGCTTCGCGGTTCCAGTCTGCTGGCCGATTGTCGGATCGACGGGTAGATATATGTTGCGCCCAGCGGAATCCGGAATCATCGAATCCGGGTCATGAAGGGACATGCCCAGCGAATGCGCGAGATCGATGGCAAGGAACCCCGGAGGCAGGAATCCGGGATTGACCTCAACACGACCTCTTGCGTCCTTATAAGTGAACTGCGCCGCATAGCTTTTGGTGAAGTGGCCCTGCCGGTCGACTTCGTGCCTGCTGATGGTTGCAGAGCCGTGGTCCGCCGTAACAAAGATGTCCGTGTTCGAGGCCAGTCCACTGTTACTGTTGACGTAATCCAGGATTTGTTTCAAGTTGCCGTCCGCGTTCCGAACTGCAGCCCTCGAAGCCGGGCCATTGATGCCGGGCGTGAGTGAATTCAGGCTGTCGCCTTGATTGTGCTGAGTTCCGTCCGCGTCGCGCGACCAGAAGACCAACGCGAAGGGTTTGCCCGTGCTGATGAAAAGCGGCAAGATCGCCTTAGTCACCGCGTCCACGAAATATTTTTGTTGAACTATATTGGCTGACGTAGTTCCCGGGGTGGTATTGTTTCCCGCAAATCCATTGTTGCACGGGTCGGATGGACCGCATCCATTGCTGCGGTCGGGTGCCACCGCGGGCAGCCCCGCCGTAGTAAGGGCTGTTATGACCTCGTGGCTTAGAGGGATACCCGTGGCGCTGCCGGTCGCATCGTCGATGAACACCGTCCGGGGGAGCGGAAACGTGCTTCCCAGAGGTGCGAGCTGCGATACATCCTGTATCGCCGCTGGACCATGTTTGCCGACGGTCGCCGTGTTGTAACCGTTCTGACGCGCGAGCTGCAGCAGAGTCGTCTCGCTCAGGTAGTTTCCCTTATAGTGGTCATTCAGATCCGACAAGGTCTGGTCGCTCTCGATAGAAGGAGTGATCGTTCCGGCAGATTTTCCAAAGTTGCCTGTGTTGAATAAGGGGTATCCAGCGTACAGGATATTGCCGAAATCACCCGTGTCTCCCAGATAGTGACTGGTTGCAATGGTTGCCGAGTTGGGAGTTGTGAACGTTGGAAATAGCGCATGACTATTAACAAAATTAACGCCGCGCTCCCGCAGGGCGCTTAGAGTTGGTGCATCTTCAGCGTTTACTGAGCCAGGGCGCAGACCATCCGCGACGAAGATTATCACGTTCCGCCGCCCCTTTTGGGATAGGTCCGCTTGGCTCGGTAAAGAGCAAGGAATGGTCGGGAGAAGAAGTAATAGCGTCATACCGAGTAACACCAGATAAACACGTGTTGCCATTTGAAGTCTCCTCACTGAGAGGGGTTCTCGAAATTGTAGCCCTGAAATATTTCGGATTAGTTAAAGTAGTTTTAACGCCAGGTTAATATGGGCGGCATCGGTTTGAACTTGTCAAGCGCCGCGCTTCGATGGAACAGCCTTGGTACATCGTATCCCCCCTGTGGGGTTGAAGTGTTTGAGTGAGAGGAGGAGGAG
>JACQNR010000195.1 GCA_016202975.1 Acidobacteriota bacterium | reverse complement strand
GCCCTACACCAACCCCCATTCTTCTGTTACGATACATAGGATGTACGACGTCATCGCGCCTGTCACAGAGAATCGTCCGCTGACGGGCGGACATTTTCTCCTAAGCGTCAAATCTCCCCGGCAGGCGAGAGCACTTCGGCCCGGACAGTTTGCGATGCTCCGATTGCTCGGCCGCTCCGACGTGTTGTTGCGCCGCCCGATGAGCGTTTACGACCTGAAGCCTGCGGGGGGCCGCGCCGGCAAAGGCAAGCCCGAATTCATCCAGTTCCTTTACAAGATCGTCGGCCGGGGCACGCGATTGATGGCCGGGCTCAAGCCCGGCGACGAGCTCGGCGTGCTGGCGCCGCTCGGTCACGGTTTTTACGAGGAAGAGTACCTGGCTCACGCGGAGGGTGCGGACGAGATTCTGCACGTGGCAGGCGGGATTGGCATCGCCGCGCTCCTTCTGCCCGCCAAAAGCCTCGCCAAACGGGGCATGCGGCAACAACTGTACTTCGGCGGAAGGACCAAGTTCGATCTTGTCGGCACTTCGGATTTCAAACCGCTCGTGCGCGGGATGACGCTCGCGACAGAAGATGGTTCGAGAGGGCATCGCGGATTTGTTACGGTCCCACTCGCGGAATACCTCGAGCGCAATCCAGAAAAGAAGTTTCTGTTCATGGCTTGCGGCCCGTGGGCGATGCTTCATGCCTCGGTGGAGCTGGCCCGAAAGTACGGCCACCCGTGCCTGGTCTCGATGGAGAACCGTATGGGCTGCGGCCTGGGGGTCTGCCTGGGATGCTGCATCCGGGTGGACGGAGAAGGCCACGGAGCTTATCAGCGCGTCTGCACCGAAGGACCGGTCTTTTGGGCGGATAAAGTCGTTTGGGAGAAGGAGTGCGTTCCCAAAACCTAAGAGCAGGGCAAATGGCAAAGGGCAAAAGCATAAAGTCAACAGTTGACCGAGGTCGGGGGCCGGCCATGCCAGGCGCCACCAATGGGGGATTCGACCCGAAGACTGACGTCACGATTGCGGGCGTCCACTTTCAGAACCCGGTGATGACGGCGAGCGGAACGTTCGGGTATGGCCAGGAATACGCGCACCTCATCGACCTGAACCAGCTTGGCGGCATCTGTGTGAAAGGCATCTCCGCCGAGCCCATGTCGGGAAATCCCTCGCCGCGGATTTACGAAACCGAATCCGGCATGCTCAACGCCATTGGATTGCAGAATGTAGGGGCGAAGAAATTTCTCACGGAAAAGCTTCCGTTCCTCCGCTCGCTCAAGACACGGTGCATTGTCAACGTTTTCGGCTACTCGACGGAGGATTACGTCCGCTGCATCGAGATCCTCAATGCGGGTGATGGTATCGATGCCTATGAGCTGAATATTTCCTGCCCGAACACGCGCTGCGGCGGAATGGTTTACGGGAACGACCCCCGGCTGACGGAAGAAGTCGTGGCCGCTTCGAAGAAAGCCGCGCGCTTTCCGGTCATCGTCAAACTCTCGCCGAACGTCACCGACATCACCGCCACGGCTCGCGCCTCAGAAGCCGCCGGTGCGGATGCGCTCTCCCTCGTCAATACGTTTGTCGGCATGGCGATCGATGTCGAAGCCCAGGCGCCGAGGATTTCCAATCTTACCGCGGGACTCTCCGGACCCGCCATTAAACCGGTCGCAGTGCGGATGGTTTACCAGACTTATCAGGCCGTGAAGATTCCGATCATCGGAATCGGGGGCATCGCCTCGGCCGAGGACGCTTTGGAATTCATTCTTGCGGGGGCGTGCGCCGTTCAGGTGGGGACGGCGAATTTCTATGCTCCTGAGACACCCCTACGCGTCGCCGAGGGGATTCGCGAGTATTGCCGGCGAAAATCTCTTCACCTTTCTCAGTTGGTCGGGAAGATTCATATTTCCTCGGCTCCAGAGGCGGCCAAATGATCGTTTCATGGAAAGTTCCTTTGATTTCGAATTTGGCCTGCCTGGTCATCCAACAACTCCTTACAGATCAATTGAATAGGCAATCGGGTCCGTGGATTTGACACCCTGCGCTCCCTCTGTTAGATTGAGAATTGCAATCTTGCGAACTCCGTCCCTCACTTTCCGAACGCTGATTAAGAATCTTGGGATCTCGGTTGCAATTCTGCTGACCAGCGCAAGTTGCGCAGTCAAATCGGAGAAGCGGGTTTCCCCAGGCGCCGTTCCACCGCCACCGCGTGAAGCTTCTCCCGCTGAGTTGATCTCCAAAGTCAACTCCCGAAGCGAGTCTATCAAGACGCTTGTCGCCACGGTGGAACTTGAGCCGACGGCCGGGTCGGTTTATTCCGGCGTGATTAAGGAATATCGAGATGTGCGCGGATTCATCCTCCTCGAAGCGCCGAGGCAAATCCGCATACTGGGACAGGCGCCGGTGGTCCGCAGCACCCTGTTCGATATGGTGTCCGATGGGCGTGAATTCCGTCTTTGGATTCCGCCCAAGAACAAGTTCATCGTTGGCAAGTCGGACCTCCGCCGGGCTGCGAAGAATTCGTTCGAAAATCTGAGGCCCCAGCATATTCTCGACGCGCTGCTGGTTCCAGGGATAAACTCGAGAAAGGAAAGGTACGTGACGGAAGAATCCGAAGTCGACGCGCAACGCTTCTACGTCATTACCGTGGTTGAGCCGGCCGAAGGGCGAGAACTGGCCCTCAGGCGCAAAATTTGGTTTGAGCGGGCCAATCTCGACCTGGCGCGATTGCAGCTCTATGGCCCGCACGGCAGGTACCTTGAGGATGTTCATTACGCCGCTTATCAGGATTTCGGCGGGGTCAATTTCCCTTCAAGAATCGAGATCGCGCGGCCCGTCGAGGACTACAGTCTGGTGATTCGAGTGGAAAAGGCAGTATTCAACCAGCCCATTGCCGCTGACAAGTTCGAGATGAAATTGCCCGAGGGAGCCGAGCTCGTCGAACTCGCCAACGATGCGGAGAAAGGGGACGGGAATGATCAATAAAATGGTCCTCCAGAACCTCCTGCACCGGCCGGTTCGCACGGCGGTGAGCGTCCTGGCGGTGGCGATCGAGGTGGGGATGGTGATGCTCGTGGTCGGGCTCTCCACCGGGATGCTGCACGAAAGCGCCAAGCGAGTCGAAGGCGTCGGGGCGGACATTTTAGTGCAGCCGCCCGGCGCTTCCATGTTTTTCGGCCTCACTCAGTCGCCCATGCCCATCAAGATTGCCGACCGGCTGGCGGAAATTCCGCGCGTCGCGGCGGTTGCTCCCGTGCTCTTCCAATTCAACTCTTCCGGGGGCGGGCTCGGCCTGATCTACGGCATCGACCTCAATAGTTTTAACCGCGTCTCTGGCGGGTTTGTTTATCATGCGGGCGGTGGATTCGAACAGCCTTACGACATCGTGGTCGATGACTGGTATGCCAAGGCGAATCACGTCAAAGTGGGTCAGACCCTCCGCTTTCTAAACCATGACTTCCGCGTTTCGGGCATCGTCGAGCATGGTAAGGGAGCGCGGTTATTCATACCGCTGGACACGGCGCAGGACCTCACCGTTGCGCAGGGCCGGGCCTCGATTTTCTTTGTAAAATTGACGAACGCCGGTTACACCGACGATGCCAAGGCGGCCATCAGCAAGCTGCTCCCCGGCTATCAGGTCCTCCCCATGCGCGAATACATGTCGATGATGACTTCCAACAACCTCCCAGCCCTTCAGGTGTTCATCACAGTTTTGATTTCAGTGGCAGTCACAATCGGTTTCCTCGTGATCTTCTTGTCCATGTATACCACGATCACGGAACGCACCCGCGAAATCGGCATCCTGAAGTCGCTTGGAGCATCCAAGGCTTATATCATCGAGGCGATTCTCCGCGAGGCGACACTTCTTGCCACCATGGGAATTGTTGCGGGACTCCTGGGCACACTTGCCGCAAAGAGGTTGATTATTGCCTCATTTCCGACGCAGGCTGTGGATTTGACCCCCGACTGGGCCATTTATTCCGCGATTCTCGCCTTGGCGGGAACCTTGATTGGCGCCTTTTACCCGGCCTTAAGGGCGGCGCGGCTTGACCCGGTCGATGCGTTGGGATATGAATGAAGTTGCAGCAAGCTGATAGGCAAAGAACCCTGTGGAACCGATCATTGTCACCCAAGATCTGAAGAAGGTTTACCGCCTTGGGAAAGTGGACGTCCCGGCGCTGCGGGGCGTGGACCTGGTTGTCCAGGAGGGGGAGTTCCTGGCGGTGGTGGGGCCGTCCGGGTGCGGAAAGTCGACATTGCTGCACATTCTGGGCGGGCTCACCTCGCCCACCTCCGGACACGTCCTGGTGGATGGCAACGATTTCATGACGATGAACGATGGCGACCGGACGCGCTTCCGGCGGCATAAGATCGGGTTCGTATTTCAGCGCTTCAATCTTCTCCCCACGCTGACCGCGCGACAGAACATCGCCATCGCCCAGCACATTCAAGGGAACGGCTTCAACCCGCACCGTTTTGACGCGGTGGTGGAGATGCTGGGCATCCAGGGGAAATTGAACCACAAACCCTTCGCGATGTCAGGCGGCGAGCAGCAACGCGTGGCGATTGCGCGCGCGGTCATCTGCGAGCCCAAGATCCTGCTCGCCGACGAGCCCACCGGGAATCTCGACACGGAAAATTCGCAAATCGTCCTGAACATGCTCCGCGCTCTTAACCGCTCATTCCGGCAGACCATTCTCATGATCACGCACAACCCCGAGGCCGCCGCCGTCGCCGATCGGATCGTCCGCATGAGGGACGGGCGAGTGGTTTCCGATTGATTCCTTCACGTTTTCCCGCTATTTTTTCGGTGCGGAGTTCGATGGCCGAAACGACCCAGTTGCGCGGCGAGGTGCAGGCGGGCTCCAAGCCCCGCGAGGACGCGGCCGTCCGCACCAACAAGCCGGGCGGAGTGCGGCAGAAGCTCGCCAATGTTTTGTTCTGGGCCTATGAGCGCGGATCGAGGCCCTACGATTTGATCGTGATTCTCATTCTCGCCTTCATTTTCGTGACGCCGCGCGCCTGGTTCGATGACCGGCCAACCCTTCAACTGACCGATCTGCGGAATCATCTAGGCATCGTGGAAGTCACGCGCAACTCTGCGGGCGGCAGCTACCTGGTGGATGCGCGACTGGTGGACGGGCGGGCGCCGCAAAAGCTCGAGGACGCGGTCAGCGAGATTCTGCAACCCCGTGTCCAGAGGCCGTTTATCATCAAGTCCGTCGAGCCCATCCGCGAAGGGAACGTCCTGCTTGGCTACACGGTCGTCGTTGACTTCAAGTAGCCAGTCGGACGGACGATTTCAGCATCTAATCGGATATGGAAGAGCGAAGGACAATCGGCGGGAGGCGCTCGAACCCCCTCTTCGCACAGAGACATATGTGGGCCGGTCTCACTGCGCTCCTGATTTCCGCCGCAGCCGCCTGGGGCCAGTCCCCCCCCCAGAAGCGGGACAAGCTGACGCCCGATCTGACGGAGATTCTCTCCCACATGAACAAGGCCGCGGAAAACCTGCGTACTATTTCCGCCAACCTCGAGTACACCAAAGTCACGGTGCTCGTGGATGACAAGTTAGTTCAGTCCGGCCAGCTTTTCTACCGCAAAAGCAAAGGCACGGACATCCTGATCGATTTCAAGAAGCCCGAGGCCAAAACCATTGCTTTTCGCAAGAACCGGGGGGAAATCTACAACCCCAAAATCAACCAGATTGACGAATACAACCTGGAAGGCAGACGTGGATTGGTCGAGCAATTCCTTCTGCTCGGGTTTGGCACCGAGACGGAAAGAATCAAGAAAGACTACGACCTGAGATTTCTCAAGGAAGAAGACCTGCAAGGGGACATTACCGTCGTCCTCGACCTGACGCCTCTGTCCGAAACCACCCGCGCCCAGTTGACACATATCCAGCTCTGGGTCAGCGAGGAATCCTGGCTTCCAGTGCAGCAGAAATTCTTCCAGCCGGGCGGAGATTACCTGTTGGCCCGCTACACGAACGTCAAGGTAAACCGCCCGCTTTCGAACGCTGCCTTCATTATCCGCGCGCCCAAGGACGTCAAGCGCGTTAGTGTAAATTGACGCTGGCAGCGCTAAGAACACAATCCGGTGTTTCTTTCGCTCATAAGCTCACGCCTGAATCTGAAACCTCGCACCCAATGACACCCTCCTGCATCAAACTCTCTGCCCGGCGTGAAGCAGTCCGATGATAAACGTCGTCCCCGCTGCGCTCGCCCTCGTCTTCGCCATTCAGACTCCGGCCGCACGGCAATCAGCACGGCCCGCCGCAAACCCATCACGCGCGGCCGAAGCAAAGGCCGACCGGATTGTCGTGCACAAGAAAGATCGAACCATGCACCTGATGAACAGAGGCCAAATCCTGAAGACCTACAAAATCGCGCTGGGCGGCGCTCCGGAAGGCCCCAAGCAACAACAGGGCGACCACAGGACTCCGGAAGGGGCGTACAAAATCGACTCGCGCAACGCCAGAAGCACGTTCTATCTTGCGCTCCACATTTCCTACCCCAACGCCCAGGACCGCGCTCGCGCTCGGCGGATGGGAGTCGATCCGGGCGGCGCCATCATGATTCACGGCCTGGGGAAAGCCTTCGGGTATGTCGGCAGCCTGCACACGGCCACCGATTGGACCGACGGCTGCATCGCCGTCACCAACGAGGAAATTGAAGAAATCTGGCGCCTCGTTCCGCTGGGAACGCCGATCGAAATCTTCCCTTGAAATGCAAGCCAGGGCCGCATTTCACTGGGGGCCTCGTACTCTCTGAGAAATCTGTGCAATCGGCGGATGGCTTTTCTATCCGTGCGACATGGGGCCGCCGTCCACCGCGAGCCACGCACCGGTGACGTAGGCGGCGTCATCGGATGCAAAGAAGCGCACGCCTCTCACGATATCTTTGGGCTGGGCGAACCGTCCCATGGGAATCTTGCTGAGGATGCGCTGCTCCTCGGCCTTCAGGTCGGGATTGGCATCGATGTGCAGCCGCAGCACGGGCGCAAGGGTCGCGGCGGGAATGATGCAATTGACGCGGATGCCTTCCGGGGCGTAATCGATGGCGAGCGCGCCACTAGGTCTGGTTGAAACCAGTGATACGTGTTCGTGGACGCGTTGTAGAGAAACAACGGCACTCCGCCGCGAGGTCCACGATGTAGTCAAAAAGCTCTTCTTGTGCGGCGGGAAAGTAATAGGGCGCGGGAACCACCGCCGCCTGGGCGTTGGATTTGGCCGCATGCTCGGCAAGCCGGACCGACTCGGCAAAAGCCGTGCCTGTAATCCTTACGACCACCGAGGCCACCAAGTGGCACTTTCGCTCGGTGAGCTCAGCGCGCAACCGGAAGCTGATGGCGGGTGCTTCGCCGGTCGTCCCGAGGCGAAACAGAGCGTACGCGCCGCCGCCCAAAAGATATTCAATTGGGAAAGCAGATAGTCGGACCAGGTTTTCATCTTGTCCTTGAGCCAGAATC
>JACQNR010000026.1 GCA_016202975.1 Acidobacteriota bacterium | reverse complement strand
GCTCAAAGGTGGCTGTCCCGCTGCTGATGTCTCTTGCCCCACATGCCCCGGTCGCAAACTGCCGCAAAGCCACACCAGCCTCAACAATTGGTCCACACCGTCCGGAGAATATGCGCTCGCCAACCGGCGCATGAAGTGCAACTTGAGGATCCGTACCCATTTGTTTCCCCTCCGGCTTGGCCACATACTTTTGCTGATCGCCAACCATAGCGAAAACTTCATGTTCAGGATGTGCTCTGGTCAGCAACAGATTGCATTGGGCCACTTGTAATCAGTTGGCTGTTCCCAAGCATCCCATTGATTACACCCCTCCCTTAGACTTGGTGTACCGGATTCCCTCTCTTAAACCCCGAGTTGACGTGCGAGCCGGGACGACAAGACCTCATCAGGCGCCCGCCGAAAAACGGTTCAGCAACTTACAGCTTCTCTTAGAAATCAAGAGGAGTCCCGCACGCCCCTGTAAGAAGTCTTTCCTAAAGTGGTCTAACGACCGACTTCTCCCGCAAGTAATCGAAATAAGTTCTCGGACCTAGGACGCCGCCACCTAGACCACTCAGGTTGATTCCGGCGTACGGCACACCGTGCACGAAAACATTGTGCGCGTTGATCCAACTATTTCCGGCCGCGAGTTTCTCTGCGACCCGGTGTGCGCGATTGAGGTCCTCGGTCCAAACACTGTTTGCCAAGCCGTATGGCGACCGATTGACGATGTCAATAGCTTCGCTTTCGTCGCGAAATCTTAGAAGAAAGGGCACTGGTCCAAAAATCTCCTCCCGCGCGGCAACATTTTCTGCGGAGCCAGCGAGTATCGCGGGCTTGACGTAGAACCCACCTTCCTTGCCGGGCACCTTCGTTCTGCCACCCTGCAGGAGCGCCTCGGCCCCCTCCTGGCAACCTCGTTCAAGGTATCCCAGAACACGGGCCACCTGTTTGGAGCTTACCAGAGGACCCATTTCGGTTTTCGTATCATTCCAGTAGCCGATACGGACTTCTTTCATTCGGTCGACTGCGCGCTGAGCGAACTTCGAGTAGATGCTGTCATGCACGACCCAGCGGGAAGCCGTGCAGCAAACTTGACCGGCGTTTAGAGTTATCGCACGAACCAACTGATCCACTGTGGAATCGAGGTCTACGTCCTCGAAGATGACGGCAGCCCCTTTTCCGCCGAGTTCCAGTTTGACTGCGACCAAGTTACGGCCACAAGCCTCGGCAACCAACCGGCCGACTTCCGGAGACCCCGTGAATGACATCCGGTTCAAGCCGGAATGTCGAGCGAGCGCCGCGCCGGCGGTTTCACCTAGTCCGGGTATCACATTAATCACCCCGTCGGGAATGCCGGCTTCTTTTGCCAGGCGAGCCAGATACAGCGTCGAGAGCGGAGTATCCTCAGCAGGTTTGATTACAACAGTATTACCGGCCGCAAGGGCGGGAGAAATCCCCCACCCTACAAGCAGGAAAGGAAAATTCCACGGGAAGATGAAACCACACACTCCGTAAGGATGACGCACGGTCCAAGCTTCATGACGTGCAACCGCGATCGGGTCTCGGTGGGCGACGTGCTGCGATAGTTCAGTGTAATAACGCATCGTCGCGGAAAAGTTCTCGATATCCCACACGGCCTGGTCTAAAGGCTTGCCCACGTCAAGTGACTCAATCCTTGCTAGGGTGTTTTTGTGCGATTCCACAAGATCTGCCAGGCGGTGTAAGTAGACACCTCGCTCGTTGGGGGCCATCCGAGCCCAGCCACTTTTCTGGAAAGCCTGTCGGGCGGCTCGAACCGCAGCGTCGACATCTATTTCTCCAGCGTCGTGAACATCCGCTAACCGCGCCCCCAAACCCGGGTCGAGTACTTCAAAGGTCTCTCCCAGTCTCGATGGACACCATTGACCACCGATAAAAAGTTGAAGTGGACTCGCGCCAAGGAATTCTTCTAACGCCGTAGCTGATTTTGTCCCTTCTTGTGACGCCACTTGATGCCTCCTTTCTTCGAACCATCAACGCTATTGCGACAACTTTTGAGGTCTCGGGAGGGAATCAATAAGTCAGCTCCCCTCGCCCACAGGTGGTCTGGCATTACGGTCATTTCACTGAGGTTACGCGCCTAACGGCCGTACGCATATAGCCAAATCCAACCAGCTCATAAGTGTATCTTGGACAACGAGACCTGCACGTTTGACGTCATCGGCGGCTTCAGGTTTATGCTCCCTCTGACCTGTCTCAATGCCGTCCGCAATCTCCCACCGGACCATAGCGTCTGTGCGCCTCCTGCTTATCAGTAGGTAATGCCCATACCTCTCCACATCGCACTCTTTTGAGGGAGGAACCCCAGCTTCTCTGACGACAAGCTTCATGAGCGTACTTATGATGTCCTACGTCCGATGTCGTGTCAATATTTTCTTGCCAGCTCAGCACTATATAGAATCGCTCCACGCGTACTTAGTTTTCACCGGGTCAAGCCTTCATACTGAAAGGCGGTCAGTCCGGCCTGCCGAGCATCGAACGTTCAGGAAGCGGTTGGATGGTTTCAGCCGCCACATATAATTATGGCTGAATGCTTGGATGCCCACTGGTTCACGACGTAGACCGAAAACCCACAGATCGTAGAGACTTGGCACAAGGAATACAACGGCAGTCGGCCTCACAGGGCTCTCGGGGAGAGGACGCACAACGAATTTCCCAGTCAAATCGCGTCTAGCCGCGATTCCATTGGGGTGCAAACAGCCGAAACCTCGCACTAGAACGGTGCAAAAATGCCGGTCCGATCAATGGCGTACGGACTAACTCAGACAATGGCACAACAATTGGAGGCAGGTCGCTCGTTCCCTCTCTCTAACGCCCCTTTCGGATTCGCGCCCCTTCCTCTCCGGCGAAGCTTCGCGAAAGGACCTGACAGCGTCGGGCGGACGGGCGTCCCATGAACTCGTTCTCTTACGCAGCCTTTATTTCCGCCAATTGATGCCCGAAACCGGGGACGCTGAACGTCAGGATGTATCCCTTCCCTGTGACGCGGGCCGGAACGCCCACGACTTGGTAGGCTCGCTGCGGATCGAGGCCGAAAGCCTCGGGAATGAACTCCACCTCCCGCTGGGCCTGGCGCTCTTCCAAGTTGAAGCAATTGATCACCGTCGCCGGCTCGCTCGGGTGCGTGTGTATGTGCAGGGTTTCATCCACTCCGTAAAACGTTCCGGCCTTGAAGAACGGGCTCAGGCGGCGGTAGCTCCGCATGGCTTCCTGGTGGGCTTTCTGGACGGCCGGGTCCTTGTGCGTTCCGCCGATTCCCAGGTGCCGGCACGTGGAGGCGTTCCACCAGAAGACCAGCGCGTGGACGTTGTCCGTGCGCAAGTCGATATGGATATATAGCGGCAGATTGTAAGCGAGGTTGTAGTAGTAGAGCGCTATGGCCCGGCCACTCAGCAAGTCTTCCATCGGCATCCACATGAGCTCAAAGGCCCAAACGGAATCGAAGCTCAGGGCCTGGGAATATTCCTCACCTGCGGGCGCGCGGCCGTGCCCGTAGTATATTGGCGCGTAACGGACAGTGCTGCCTCCCGCCACCGGGTCGTGCATCTCGATGAGCACTTGTGGGTACTCGGCGTGGATCTTCCGCGCCAGTCGGCACGCTGCCTGCGCGTGTTCCTCCCGGCGCGCCGGCACGCGATGGCCATGCTGCGGGTCCCAGCACTCGGCGTGGTACAGGAGGCCGTCAAACATGAAATACACTGCGCCGTCACGGGCCAGGGCCTTCAGCCGACGCGCCGTCTCTTCCAGATACGGCCGCGCCGCGCCACACAGAGGCGAGGTAACGCTGCCTCGCGCCCTCTCCCACGTAAGCCGACGCCCAAACCGGTCCATGCGGTACATCGTCGAGGAGTAGGAGGTCGGATTGCACCAGCCCGAAAGCGGGGTATGCAGGGAACACTTCAGGTTGTAATCCCGCTTCAGCATTTCGGTGAACGACTTGAACGTCCCCAGCCGCTCCTCGTCCCAGATTTTTGAGGCGAAATTGGTGTCCCAACCGGGGTCCAGATACAGCGACTCACAGCCAATGGCTTGGGCCTTGGCAGCCTCTTCCTTCATGTCTTTCAGCGTGTAGTATTTTTTCGG
>JACQNR010000025.1 GCA_016202975.1 Acidobacteriota bacterium | reverse complement strand
TGAACGCTATCAGGCGACCTGGAGGATCTCCCGGCTGCCGGTGATCCACAGGTCCGTGTAGCCTTTCATCTTCTCCCGGAAGGCTTCATCCGTCATGTACTGCTTCATCCGGGCCTCAAACTCGGAGACGTTTTCAGCTTCATATTCCAGAATAACCCGGTTGAAATCACCCGTGAGGTCTGTCAGGACGCGGTATTTAGGAATTTTGGCTGTGGCTGCTGCATCCTTCAATTGAGTGGCAAGTTTGGATGCGTGGCCCGGCTTTGCTACAAAGCAATTACGTACGATGATCATCGTTGCTCCTCTCGAAAAGCGGTATCCCTAATCCGCCCGAATTTGTTTGCGAATGTAGATGGTAATGCCCGAACAGGGAAGCCAGAAGCCTCCCCCGATCCCCATGAGGCCGTACTCGGCGGGTGTACAACTTCACGAGTCCTGCACCCAACCTGAATAGACCGTCGAGAAAGGATATCAGAACCATCGCGATGAGACGCGTTTTTTCAGCACGCCTGCGGAAGTGCCGCAGGGCCAGAGAGCGGGCCCTGAGCGACGGGCGTGAGGCTTACGGCATCTTGGTGAAGTATTGCCCGCAAGATTCGAAGACGGAGAGTAAGTTGGTAAGGCCGAGCAGTTCGCGAACGTGGCGGCTCAGGTTGATCAATTCCAGGCCGCACCCGCCGCGGTGCGCCGTGACGTAGAGACTGACCAGTGACCCCAGCCCCGAACTATCCATGAAGGTGAGGGCGCTCAGGTCGAGCACGACGCGCTTGGTCCGGGGAACCAATTCACTGATGTGGGCTCTGAACTGCGGGGCGACGGTCGCTGTCAGACGGGCGGTACAGACCACTATCGTAGCGTCAACATCAGGGTTGACCCGAAGGTTGAGGCCGGTCATGGGTGGTGGCGTGGGGGATGCGGACATGGATTCCTCTGGCGGTCGTCTACGAATCCGCGACCCAAAATTCTGTCAGCCTAAAGATCTTATTTCGCCCTTGCTCGCGAAGGAATTGCGCCCTCGCTGAGTCTCAACTCCTCGAGGCGAACACACCGGCAAGCGCCTTGTCAAGCGCACCCTACAACTACAGAGATGCTGTCGAAATCGACCTGAAAGCGTATAGCACCTGGATCCGTGGGCGGCGCAGAAATCGCCTGCTTTGCGATGTGCGCGATTGCGGGATGACGGAGTAGGGGCGGGCTTGCCCCCCCCCGTGAAGGATGTAGCAGTAGCCACGGCACGGATTTTGTGCCGTGGGCTTTTTCCGGGCCATGGCGTTACGAGCCGACGGCATGAAGAGCATGCCGTGACTACCCGCTCCGCGCCTGCAAGGACAATACGTCTGCTTCCTTCACCTTTTGTGCAGCCCGTTGCACTAATTGTCCGCTCAAGAGAGAAGACCTTTTCCAAACTACTGAATATGCAACAGCTATTGTTTACTCATATGGCATAACAATTGCGGCACCTTCTCATTCCCTTTCTGTTGGGGCGAACCAGAAAATTGCAGATAGCTCAGAGCAGCCTCCCGAGACCGGCGTGTGCTGGTCTGTGTCGGCTGGCGCAGACCTTGCGGTTCAGGTCTGCGCGCCGGAGGCGCAACATATCCAGGGCCGCAGACCCACAGCGTCTGCGCCAGCCCTCAGCCCACGGGCAATTGAAATTGCAGATTAACCGTGGCCACCAGCTTCATCGCCGAAAGGAGGACCCCATGAAACCGAATACTTTGACCCGCAAGCTTTTTCTTGTCCTGGCTGTTGGCGCGTCGTTGGTATTCGTTGCCAGCACCGCTCAGGCAGCCGAGACGCACAACCGGCTCGCCACGAACCGGCTTGCGACGAACAGACTCGCAACGAACAGACTTGCGACAAACAGGCTCGCCACCAACGCGCTCTCCTCCGGGAACCTGGAAGCCAACCCGGACACGGCGGAGCTTCTCCAGACCGAAGACGGCCGCGAGGTGTACTACTACGTGGTCAGTTGCGCGCTGCCCGAAGGAACGGATATTCAAGCCACCATCCCTGAGGCGCCGGATTCAGCGCCTCCCGACACAGGGTACACCTGCGTAAGCGGCCAATGCGTCTTTCCCGGCTCGCTCGGTCTGGCCGACTACTGGCAGGACCGCAAGCTCGACCCGAAAGGCCAACGGTGGATCACCGCCTGCCTGCTGGCCCGCGTGAATCTGCACGACACCGCCGACGCGATCTCCCTGCGCGGTACTGCTCCTTCGCTCACCGTCGGCCAGGGCGAGGCCGAGATTTACGTTGTTCAAGAGGGCGCGTTCTACGGCAACATTTTCACCGACAGCGAGGATCTCGACTGGAACGCCTGTCGCGGCAGCGGCCAGGCATCCGGCGAATTCGGCGGGCTGGCGCTCCGCGACTGCGCGGAGCCGGACCCGAATAATCCGGGCTTTACGATGTGCGGCTTGAAATACGCTGGCGACTGCGCCGACTTCGAGCCCAGCGTGCCCACCCCATACGCGTGCCGGAGCTTCGAAGCGGATGAAGGCACCTATAGCGACTGCCACGCCGAGGAGGGAGCCGGCCACTGGGCTTCGCGGCCATACCGCCAGGTCATCACCACCTACGTGTCGCCCTGAGGTGTTAGGGGCGGATGTAGGGGCGGGTCTTAGACCCGCCCCTACGAAAAGGAAGGGCGGGTTTGAAACCCGCCCCTACAAAACCCCACGTGTAGGGGCAGGTCTCCGACCTGCCCTGGGCGGGTAGCCGGTAGCCGCGGTCCGGGCTTTTCCTGACTGTGGGCTTTTTCTCGACCACCCCCTACCCCCCTCCTGAGTCAGGAAGGGAGCACAGGAACCCACGGTTAATTCAATCGACGAATTAACCGTGGGCACCGCGCCCAATGGTCATCAGCTAATGATGCGGTTTATCCGGTTTGTGTTCTTTCCCACCTCCTCGGTTTTCGGCTGGCGGCTGAGACCTCTTGTCCGGCTTGGCCTCTTGTTGGGCGCGAGGTGGGGGCTGGTGCTCCTTCGGTGCACGATCGACGTTGGGAGCCGATCCGCCGCGCTCAGGTCTGTTATCCGAAGGCTCGATCCGCGCCGGTGCGGGACGTTCCCCGCCGCGGTCCGGACGTTCCTTAGGCGCGCGATCGACGTTCGGGGCCGATCCGCCGCGCTCAGGTCTGTTATCCGAAGGCTCGATCCGCGCCGGTGCGGGGCGCTCACCGCCGCGGTCAGGGCGTTCCTTGGACTCGCGTTCGATCTTGGGAGCTGACCCGCCGCGCGCGGGTCGGTTATCTGAAGGCTTGACCCGGGCCGGTGCGGAACGATCCCCGCCTCGGTTTTGTCGAATGGCTTTAGGGTCCGGCGGCACGTACGGAGCGCCGGCGCGGCTGGCCCGCACGACTTCACGGCCGGAAAAGTCCCCCGCCTTCGAAGTGGCGGCCACATCGGGCTTTCCCTTGTTTTCAGACGCCCGCAGCCTGGATTCGCCTTGGGCGGCCTGGATGTGCTGTATTTGGCTGGCCACCGGGCCGGAGCGCTGCTGATTCTCAGCCGCGAGCTGTTCGCGGGTTGGCCGTGCCGTCGCCCCGCCCGGACCACCGTTATAGCTGACGCGGGTGACATTCACGTTGTTGACGACCGTTTTCTCGTAAACATTGGTGATATTCGTCGTCCGGATGTTGGTCACCGAGCGGTTGTAATAAAATTGATCGCCTCTCCAATATCCGCCGTCGTATCCGTAACCCGTGTAGCCGAAGCCGTAGTAGATTCCACCGTAGTACCCGACTACTGGGCCCCAATAGCCGTCATACCATACATACATGCCGTCGGAATAAGCCCAATAGCCCGGAGTCCATAACGCCCCCAGAAACGGCGCCATCACCCAGGTGCCGGGCACCCAGTAATACCCGTAAAACGGGTCCCAAGCCCAATAACCAGGCACCCAGATATAACCGGGAGCGGGGCACGGGGGCTGCACGTAAATGGGCAGCGCCGGCGGGCCAAATGAAACCGAAATACCGACCGCGATTCGCGCCGGAGACGGCGTTGGTATAGCCAGCGATGAAGTCGGCGCGGCCAGCATCATGACAGCAACGATGACCAGAGCGATCCAGCGGCCCGCCTTGCGGGTCCGCGACCGCTTCGATGGCCGAGCATCTGCACTCTGCGCTGCGACCGGCGCCGTATGGCCCTTCGCGGCTTCGTGCAATTCTCTGGAGGGATTTCCGTCCGAATTGCGTTGCCAGAATTGATCCGTACCAAACTCGTTGCGTTCTTTCATAAACCATACCTCCGTTCTGGCGCTGGCATGCACTGGACATTCAGTCCGCGGCATCAGCCGCCCTGCAACCCAATTCTCGGTTGCGCTGGCAGCGCGGCGCGGCATGATACACAACCCCCTTGGAGGTCCGCAGGGACTCCAACGGCTAGGGCGCAAGCGTTGCCCCGAGCACCATGGTCTATGGGGCAACTTGTTGTCCATACCCCAAATTCATTTCGCAACTTATTTGGAATCAAACTGTTAGAACCAGTGCAGGGGGGCAGCGAAACTTCACCATCTGGCCCTTTCGGAGGTCGCTCGGTAAAAGTTACAAGCAGCAAGGGCGGCTGAGGCGCAGAATGTTGCACTTGACGGTCCTCGGTCTCGCGGAGCCAGTCCTTATGAGGGCGAAAGATCCGGAAAACAAGGCATGGACCTGTGCCCTCGAGACATCGCAGACCCAAGAAACCGGGGGTCTGGGCCAGACCGAGACTTCTCTCACTCGATGTAAATCCGCGGCACGCGCTTGCCGACCGAGCTGAGGACTTCGTAAGGAACCGTCCCGAGTTGCTGGGCGATTTCGAGTGCGCTGATTGAACAGTGCTCGGAACGTCCGAGCAGAATCACCTCATCGCCGATATCCACGCCGGGAATGTCCGTAACGTCGAGCAGCGTCAGGTCCATACTGACGTTGCCGACGATGCGCGCGTAACGGTCGCGAACGATCGCCCGGCCGCGGTTGGAGAGGCCGCGGGAGAGGCCGTCCGCGTAACCCACGGGCACGGTGGCGATACGCGACATGCGCCGTGTGTGGAAGGCCGCGCCGTAACCGAGGGGTGTGCTGCTCGGCACATCTTTCAGGTACACCACGCGGGATTTGAAAGTCAGGATGGGTTCAAACTGATCCGCGGCCTTAGTGGAGTTCGGGACGGGGCCGATGACGGGGAGACAGTAGCCCGAAAACAGGGCACCCACGCGCACCAGGTTCTCCGGAAACTTGAGGCCCGCGACCAGCGCCGCGCTGTTCGAAACGTGAATCCACTCGGGCTCGATGCCGGCTTTCATCAGTATTTTCAGCCCCGCCTTAAAGCGCGCCGCCTGGTCCTCGTTTTGGGAAGCGATCAAGTCTTCGGCCGAGGCAAGGTGCGTCAGAAATCCCGTCAGGCGAAGCCCTTCGAGTTCGCGGTAGTGAGCGAGGAACGACGCGAGGCGATCCGGTGGCAACCCCAGGCGGCCCATGCCGGTATCGAGTTTGAGGTGAAATTCGATGGGCTTACCCTCGCGCCGCGCGCACTCGGCATAGGTGTCGAGCCTCGCGGTGGAGGAAACGACGGGCGTCAAGCGGAACTCGGCGAGGTGCGCCGGGTCGCTCATGTAGAGGCCGCCCAGCAGCAGGATGGGGTGCTCGATTCCCGCTTCGCGCAATTCCATCGCCTCTTCGACGGTCGCCGCGCCGAACCAATCCACGCCGCACTGGGCAAGACATTTTGAAATCGGCGCCGCGCCGTGGCCGTACGCGTCGGCCTTGATCACGGCCATCACTTTTCGCGCGCCGGCAAGCTCACGGACGCGCTCGTAATTCCGCCTCAACTTGCTGAGCGAAATTTCGGCCCAGGTCGGGCGCAAGAGCTTGTCTGCGTGATTGCTCACTTAGTCTCCCGGGTCAGATTGTAATGGAAGTCCGCCACTGGGCGGAATGGAAGATAATGAGAGGTCGCGCGCCCCGGCCCGCTTAATACCCGGGCTCCTCATCGCCCGCGGAGGCGTTTTCAAAGCGCGCGTAGCGTTTGATAAACACGACACGAATATTCCCGGTCGGCCCGTTGCGCTGCTTGCCGATGATGATTTCGGTCTTGCCGCCGGGCTCTCCGCCTTCTTCTTCTTCGCCACGCTTGTAAATGTCCTGGCGGAAAATAAAGAGCACCACGTCGGCGTCCTGCTCGATCGAACCCGATTCGCGGAGGTCCGAGAGCTGCGGACGGTGGCCCGGCCGCTCTTCCGGGGCGCGGCTGAGTTGCGACAGCGCCAGCACCGGCACGTGCAATTCCTTAGCAATGCTCTTCAAGCTGCGCGAAATGAAGCTGACTTCCTGGGTGCGATTCTCGAAGCGCCCCTGCCCGGCAATAAGCTGCAAGTAGTCCACGATGAGCAGGCTGAGTCCCTTTTCGGCTTTCATGCGGCGGGCGCGGGCGCGAATCTGCATGATACTGAGCGCCGGCGCGTCGTCGATATAAAGCGGCGCTTCAGCGAGTCGCCCCAGCGCCTGCGTCATGCGGCTCCAGTCGTCACGGCTTGAGAATCCGGTGCGCAGTTTGTGGCTGTCAATACGGGCCTCGGCGCAAAGCAGGCGGATGAGCAGCGACTCCTTGCTCATTTCGAGCGAGAAAAGCCCGACGGGATTTCCCTGAGTCGCCGTGTGCGCTGCGATATTGAGGGCGAGCGCGGTTTTCCCGAGCGAGGGACGCGCGGCGAGAATGACCAGTTCGCCGGGCTGAAGGCCGGAGGTCATGTTGTCGAGATCGACGAAGCCGGTCTCGACCCCCGTCACGCTCTTGCCCCGGTCGAAAAGAACGTCAATCGTGCCGAAGCTCGATCGCACGATGTCCTTGATGCCCAGGAACCCGGAGGGGACTTTCTGCTCGGCAATTTCGAAAACCTGGCTTTGCGCGAGGTCGATCAGGGCTTCCGGGTCGTCGGTCGCCTCCAGGCACCGGGCAATCACGTTGTTCGAGGCGTTGATGAGCTTGCGGATGACCGACTTTTCCTTAACGATGCGGGAGTACTCGGCAATACTGGCCGTGCTGCCCAGGGGAACGCCGTCCGTCAGAGCCGCCAGGTAGGAGGCGCCCCCCGCCTTCTCGAGCAAGCCGTCCTTTGACAACTCTTCCGCCAGGGTTACCAAGTCGATGGTGCGGTTGCGTTCGGAAATCGCCACCATTTTTTCAAACGTCAAACGGTGGCTGTCGGAGAAGAAGTCGTCTTTGGTTAGGTTTTCGAGGGCGACGTTCAGCGCGCTGTTGTCGATGAGCACGGAGCCGAGAAGGGCTCGCTCCGCTTCGAGGTTTTGAGGAAGTCCGCGTTCGAGGGCAGTGGTGGCCGGCATGAGCCGCACATAGTATCGTAACACAAGTAAAGAATTCGTTGCTACTGTGGAAATCCATTGGGAAACTCAGATTTCCTGAGGAAAACTGGGAAAGAACTGTGCAAAACCAATCAAAAAAAGCCAGCCCCCAGGCCGACGACTTTTCTTTGTATTCCCAGTAGGCGGCGGAACTCGTAAGGATCCTCGCATCGCCCCATGGAGAACGCTTAAACTTCTATTCGTTTGCTTCGGGTTGCGCTGCGGCCGCTTCGGCGGGCGCGGGGGTGGCAGCGCGTGCCTCGGCTTCGCCCTCCACCTTCACTTTGAAATGCGCCGTCACCTCGCGGTGAAGCTTGACAGGAACTTGGTATTCGCCAATCAATTTGATCGGCGGATCGAGCTGAATTTTCCGCTTGTCGATGTGGAAGCCCCGCGCCGAAAGCGCTTCGGCAAGGTCGAGGGCGGTCACCGAGCCGAAGAGTTGGCCGTGCTCGCCCGACTTGCGCGTGAACGAGAGCGAGACCTGCTCGACCAGCGCGGCGAGTTCCTGCGCCTCCGCCTTTTCACTGGCCGTCTGCTTGAGGAATTTGACGCGCTGCTGGTCGGCCCATTTGCGGTTCTGAATCGTCGCCTGAACGGCGATCTTCCGGGGCAGGAGATAGTTCCGCCCGTAGCCGTTCGCGACATTTACAATTTGCCCGCGATGACCGAGCTTGTCGACATCCTGAAGAAGTATTACTTCCATTGGCGAAGCTCCCTCGAAAAAATCTTTATCCGCCGAGTGGCGGTCTCGCTCGCGCCCAACCCGGAAGAGTCGCCCCGGGCGGCGCCATTCGATTACACGGCGGCAGCGAAGGGCAAGAGCGCGATATTGCGCGCGCGCTTGATGGCTGTGGTCAGCTCGTGCTGGTGCGGTGAGCAGGTTCCCGTCAGGCGGCGCGGCAAGATCTTGCCGCGCTCGGACACGAACTGGCTGATCAGTCTCACGTCCTTGTAGTCCACCCAATCGATTTTTTCAGTGCAGAATTTGCAGACCTTACGCCGGCGAAAATACTGCTTTCTGCCGCCGGGGCCTCCGCTCCCATCCTTGCGCGGGGGACGGTCCTGAGGCGGAGCACTGGATCTCGGTTCTGTCATCGTCGTATCACTCCTTCATCCTACAGCGGGTTCACCGGCGGCCGGAGCCGGCGGCGCGGCCGCGGGTTTCAAACGCGGCCGGCGGGCTTCCTGTTTAGCGCGCAGCTCTTTGAGCTTCGCGGCCCGCTCCATCTCCTCGTCTACCCGCACGGTCATGTATTTGATGACCGCGTCGGTGACTTTCAAGCGCCGCTCGAATTCCTTCACCGTGTCCCCTGATCCACTGACCAGGAAAAGGACGTAGAAACCCTCGCGCTGGCGGGCGACGCGGTAGGCGAGCCTTCGGCGGCCCAGCTTCTCAACCTTCTCGACGGCGCCGCCGG
The DNA here is from genome assembly GCA_016202975.1 of Acidobacteriota bacterium. Lineage (GTDB taxonomy): Bacteria > Acidobacteriota > Terriglobia > UBA7540 > UBA7540 > JACQNR01. The sequence continues at coordinate 5,950 of JACQNR010000025.1, read as the reverse complement.
CGCCCGCGACCACGCCTTCCATCAGCCCGATGAGTTTCGCGATTTCTTCCTCGGTGATATCAGGCCTGACCACAAAAATGACTTCGTATTTGCGCATGGAACCTCACGGCCCGGGCGTCTGAACGCGCTGATTGAAGCGGTTCATCGCCGCGGGAATCCCTTCCTTCAGAATCACCCGGACGGCCTCACAGGCCCGGTCGAGCATATCCGCTACCACTTTCAAATCCGCCTTGCGGAACGGCCCCAGGACGTAGGAGCTCAGATCGCCGCTTTCGTGTCCGGGTTCGGCGCCCATCCGGACGCGCCCAAAATCATCCGCCTGGAGCGCCCCAATGATCGACTTCAGCCCATTGTGCGTTCCGGCACTTCCGCGCGCCCGAATCCGCAGCATCCCCAGGGGCAAGGCGACATCATCAACAAGAACCAGCAGATCCCGGGCCGGCAAAGAATATTTCTCGAGGAGCCTTGCCACCGCCATGCCGCTCAGATTCATGTAAGTCTGCGGCTTGGCCAGGACGACCTGCTCTCCCACGATTTCGGTGGCGGCGGTCAGCGCCTGGTTCTCGCGATTTCCGATTTCAACCCCGCAATCATCCGCCAGCCTGTCCACCGCCATAAAGCCCAGGTTGTGGGGTGTCAGGTGGTACTTGAATCCGGGATTGCCCAGACCGACGATCAGTTTCACGCCGCCCTTTCCCCGGACCCGCGCGTCCCGCCGCGGCCGCTCAGGACTCCTTCTTTTCTTTCTTTTCCTTCTTGCCTGGGCCTTCTTCTTCCTCTTCGCCTTCCTCGGCTTCCGCCTTGCCCTTCTTGATGACCTCAGGCTCGGTCGGCGCAGCCTCGGCGACGACCTCCACAGGCTTCTCCTCTTCCACCTTGAGAGTGACAACGTGGGCGACGGCGCGGTTCGCATCCGTCAGAACCTTGAACTTGTCGCTCGCGGGCAGATCCGACACGCGCAGCGTTTTGCCAATCATGAGCTCGGTCACGTCCACGACGATATGGTCTGGAATGTTGTCGGGGAGACACTCGATTTCCACTTCGCGCAGCAGGAACTCGAAGATCCCGCCTTGAACTTTGACGCCCTTGGCCTCGCCGGTGATGTGGATGGGCACTTTCACCCTGAGTTTGATGTCGAGCGCGACGCGGACCATGTCGACATGCAGCAGGCGGCCGGCGAGAGGCTCCACTTGCCAATCGCGCAACATGACGCGGGCGGGCGCCTTGCCCCGAATCTCCAGCGTAAAGATGGCGTTGTGGCCGGCTTCCGAGCGCAGTATATCCGCCACTTTACGGGGATCGACCGTAACCGGGATCGAAGGTCCCCCACCGCCATAGACTACACCGGGGATCCGCCCCTGCTGGCGCGTGCGGCGCGCTTCGTTCTTGCCGAATTCCTCGCGCGGTTCGGCTTCGATTGTAAAAGCTTCTGACATAATCTTCTCTACTCCTTCAAACGTGCAGGCAGGCCATCCTGGCGCTAAATAAAGAGCCTGCTCACAGAAGTTTCATGGTGGATGGACCGGATGGCATCCGCCAGCAGGCCCGCCACGCTCAGAACCTTGATCTTCTTGTTTCGTTTCCCCGCTTCCGAAAGGGGGATGGAGTTCGTGGTCACCACCTGCTCCAACTGCGAATTCTGGATCTTTTCGACCGCGCTGCCCGCAAAGACGCCGTGCGTACAGCAGGCGTAGACCTTGACCGCACCTTTGTCGAGCAGCGCTCCTGCCGCTTTGACCAGCGTGCCGCCTGTGTCAATCATGTCGTCGATGATCAGGCAGTTCTTGCCCGTCACGTCGCCGATGACGTTGAACATCTCCACGACGTGCGCGTCCTCGCGCCGCTTGTCGATGATGGCGAGCGGGGCTTTCAGTTTTTTAGCGAAGGCACGCGCCCGCTCCACACCTCCGGGGTCGGGAGAAACCACCACCAGATTCCTGAGCTTGAGACGCTTGAAATACTCCACCGTCACCGGAGTCGCGTAGAGGTGGTCGACGGGGATATTGAAATAGCCTTGAATCTGCCCCGCATGCAGATCGAGCGCCAGGACCCGGTTCGCGCCGGCGGTCGTAATCAGGTCCGCCACCAGCTTGGAAGAGATGGGGACGCGCGGACGATCCTTCCGGTCCTGCCGGGCGTAACCGTAATAAGGCATGACGGCGGTAATGCGATGCGCGGAGGCGCGCCGGAATGCGTCGATCAGTATCAACAACTCCATGATGCTGCTGTTCACAGGCTGGCACGTCGGCTGGACCAGGAACACATCGGCCCCGCGGACGTTTTCCAGAATTTGCAAACGCACTTCGCCATCTGGGAAGGTGCCGACGAATGCTTTTCCGAGGGGAACGCCCAGGTGCCCGCATATTTCCTTGGCGAGCGCCGGGTGCGCGGTCCCTGTAAATACTCTCAGCGAGTGCATTTTGGTTTCCTTCATCCGCGTTTCCTCAGCACGGGGATCTAAATTCTGGCTGGGAGGCCTGGACTCGAACCAGGGTTCCATGCTCCAAAGGCATGTGTCCTACCGCTGGACGACCTCCCAAAGGAATTGAGTGATGGAGTGATTTGGTGATTTAGCGATTGAAATACCAGAACCGTTCAGTTTTTCATTCACTCAATCTCTTAATCGCTAAATCACTCAATGGTTTCACTCGTCACTGCTCTTACATACTCTGCGCGGGAAACCGTGCGCGTCCGAAACGTCTTCCAGTTTCGAGGGGCTAAATTTTGAGCGTGTTTAAGCTTCCGGGCGGAATCAAAGAGGCCGAACAGAGCGGACCCACTCCCCGTAAGGGAAGCGGTTTCGGCTCCGGCCCGGATGAGCTGACGTTTCCAGCGTGCCAGCTCTGGCCACCTCGCGAAAACGACGCGCTCGAAGTCGTTTTCGGCCGGTCCCCAATCGAGCAGGGGAAAATGTGACCACTCGCCGAGAAGAGATATTCTAGGGCTTCCTCGCTTCTCTGTCAATTCCCCCAAAACCCGCCGGCCCGCCTCCTGGTAGGCCGCTCCGGTTGAGACAGCAAAACCGGGGAAGACGAGAAGGCAGAGGCGGCGGGGAAGATCCGCAAGTGGGTACACTTCTTCGCCGCGGCCAATGCCCAGAGCCCGGCCGCCCCAGAGAAAGAATGGGACGTCTGAACCGAGCTGGGCCGCCAGCGCCAGGCGCGCCGCGAAGCTGAGCCGGTTGCCGGCCAGGCTTTCGAGACCCGAAAGCGTGGCTGCGGCATCGGCGCTCGCGCCGCCAAGACCTGACCCCGCTGGGATGCCCTTGGTCAGGCGAACATCAATTCCACCCTTGAATTTTCGCTCTCTTCTCCAAAGTTCAACGGTGCGGTGAACGAGGTTGTCTTCACCTTTGGGAATGCCGGGGTCGTCACACTCGACGGATATCTTCCCGGCGAACCCCGACAGGGAGATTTCCAGGGAATCGTGGAGGCCAATGGTTTGGAAAACTGTCCGAATCTCGTGGAAGCCGTCGGGTCGTCTTGCGACGATCTTCAAACCGAGATTGATTTTGGCGAAGGCGCGCAGCCTGATGCTTCGACTCAAGGAGAAATCCTGGAGCAGTCTAATGTAAACGTCAGAAGTAAAGTTACGTTCTCGCGCTTGTCAGTGGACGTTTACTCCCTCACCCGGTCCTTCCGGGCCACCCTCTCCCTGAGGGAGGGGGGCCGGGGGGTGAGGGGGAACATTGTAACGTTTTCAACTTCGGTTACATTAGGTGAGCCATTCCTGCGCCGAGATGATCAGCGAGGGGCGGTTTTCCCCTTCGTTTGCCGGCTCTTTAGTTCATCCAGCTTCTTCTGCAGCTTGGCCGCCTGTTCTGCGTCAAACTCACTGGTCACGGCGGTGCGCCAGTCTTGGAGAGCTTTTTCCCAGGCGACCTGGGCCTCGTGGTATTTCCCCAACTCCAGGTAGACGTATCCGAGATGTTCCTGGATAGTGGGATCGCCGGAGATGATTTTAGCTGCCTTCTCCAGGCTCGGGGCGGCGAGGTCATAGCGGCTCATCTTGTAATAAGCCCAGCCCAGGCTGTCGAGATACGCCCCGTTGCTCGGTTCAATTTCCAAAGCCTTCTGAATGAATTTTACCGATTCCTCAAGCCGCACGCCGCGATCCGCCAGCATGTAGCCCAGGTAATTGAAAGCCGCGGCATTAAGCGGATTCGCCGCTAGAACCTCGCGGAAATGCTTTTCCGCCTCGTCGTATTTCTTCTGCCGTTCATAAATGGAACCCAGCACAAAGTGCGGGTACTCCTTCTCGTCGGAGCCCTTGCTTAATTCCAGGGCTTTGAGCCCTGCGGTCTCCGCCTCGGCAAACCGCTTCGCCTGCGAGTACACTTGCGCGACGGTGAGATAAATCTCCCGGTCGGACGCGGTGTTTGTCATCAGCGACTTCAGTTCCTGAACGGCCTCATCCACTTTGCCCTGCTCGCCGAGCAGCGTGGCGTGGATGGTGTGCAGCGCCCGATCCTTCGGGTACTTTTCCAGTGCTGCTCCGGTCGCCTCCAGCGCTTTCTGGGGCTGGCGGTTCAGGCGCAGGGTTTCGGCGACAAGAGCCTCGGCGCGCGGGGCCTGGTCCCCGCCGAGCGCTCCGACCTGCTTAAAGGTCTCGATGGCTTGGTCGAACTTCTCCTGATTTCGGTAAATCGTGCCCAGCCGTTCGAGGAAAATGGCTCGATTGGTTGCATCGCTCCCGGTGTACTGGCCATCCGACCGCTCGGTTTGATCGATCACGCCTTTCAGGATTTCGATGGCTTTGTCCTGATTCCCCGCAGCATCCTCGAGAATCGCCTGCTGAAACGGGACCTCCACGCTCTCCGGCAGGAGTACCTTGGCACGATCTAATTCCTTGCGCGCATCTTCGAATCGGCCCTCCTGGCGGTCAAGCTGACCCAGTCGCAGGTGGGAAATCCCGTCTTCGGGCTGGAGCCGGATGATCTTTTGGAGTTCTGTCCGTGCGGCGGCGTAGCGCCCGGCGGAAGCCAAAGCGTCGGCGTAAGCGCGGCGAATATCGTGGTTGTCTGGGTTCTCCGCCAGGGACTTTTCATACAGGGCAAAGGCCCCTTCGTAGTCGCGCCCCTGTTGGAGCGAGTAGGCCATCATGCCGAGCTGTCGCGTATCCAAATCTTCCACGGGTATCTTCTTGAAAAGGTCAACGACCTGGTCGAAATCTCCGTGGTCGAAATAGAGCTGGGCCAGCCCGTCAACCGCAGCCTTGGAATCAGGTGAAGCATTCAGAATCTTCTTATAAACCTCTTCGGCTTTGTCGTTTTGGTTGTTCAGTCGATAGAGGCGGCCCAGAACGATGTTGTTGTCGGTGTCCTTGGGTTCCAACCGGTTGAGCGCTTCAAAATGCAGGATGGCCTTCCCCAGGCTTTCCTTGGCCACTTTGTCGGGCTGCGACTGCCCGAGGTTCCGCCAGTAGATGTGAGCGAGAAGGCGGTGGGCATCCACCTGGTCGGGATTGACGGCGAGAACCGCTTCCGAATCCCGTACTGCGTCCGCGATACGTCCTATGCGGAAATACAATTCGGCCAGTTCCACGCGCAGGAAGAGCGAATCGGGATCGGCCTCCATCGCCTTCTTGAACTCGTCGATGGCGCGGTCGAGATATTCGCCGCGGTTGTTAATGCCGGCCAGCTCCTGAAAGCGCCGCGCCAGCATGTAGTGATAATAGGCGTTGGCGTGGTCGGACGGCGCGGAGGCCTCGGCGGGCTGGGCTTTGTCCTGGGGCGCAGGTTTGTCCTCCGCCCGAACGATCACCGCTGCAAACAAAAATAGACTGAGGCCAGCCCCGAAAACTACTGCCATTCTTTTCATGGTTTACCTGCGCCCTCGCTCTTCAAAATTATGGCACACCCGCCGTGGGGGAGTCAAAAACTCCCGAGTGCCGCCAAAAGCCCTTGATTGGATGCAAGAAGGGTAAGTTGGGCTGCCGCGGTCCACTGGGC
>JACQNR010000172.1 GCA_016202975.1 Acidobacteriota bacterium | reverse complement strand
TTGCGCAGCGGCCGCTCGAGGAGCGCGACGCCTCGCGCATGTTGCTGGTCGATCGCGCGGCGGGAACGATGGCCGACCGCGCTTTTCGCGACCTGCCTTCCATCCTCCAACCGGGTGACTTGCTGGTTTTCAACAACACCAAGGTTTTTCCGGCCCGCCTCCTCGGCCGCCGGCGAGGCGTCGGGGCGCAGCCGGTCAGCCCTCGCAACCCCGCCGCGCGCGAGCATTTGAGGGGCGAAGTCGAGTTGATGGTGACCAGGCAGCTCGGTGGCGACGAATGGGAGGGGCTGGTTCATCCCGGGCGCAAGATTCGCCAAGGCGAAGTTCTCATTTTTGGCGACGACGAACTAGAAGCCGAAGTCATCGGGCGGGGCGAGTTCGGCTTGCGCCGAGTGCGCTTCCATACGCGCGAAGGTTCAGTCGATGCGGCAATCGATCGGCTGGGGCACGTGCCGCTGCCACCTTACATTCGCCGCCCCGACGAGTCTGCTGACCGGGCAACCTACCAGACCGTCTATGCCAAGGCTCGCGGCGCAGTCGCGGCGCCCACGGCGGGCTTGCACTTTACCCACCGGGTTCTCGACGAATTGCACACCCGCGGCGTCGAATCCTGCGAAATCACGCTACATGTTGGACTGGGGACGTTTCAGCCTGTGCGCAGTGAAACGGTCGAAGAACACAAAATGGAGGGGGAACGCTTCGAGATCTCAGACGCCGCGGCGAACGCCATCAACCGCGCGCTCGCCGAACGACGACGCGTGGTTGCGGTGGGCACTACCAGCGTCCGCACCTTGGAGTATGTGGCGCAGGAAAACGCAGGGAGAATCGTCGCAGGACAGGGTGATGCAACCCTCTTTATCATCCCGGGATTCACGTTCCGGGTCGTCGGCGCGCTGCTCACCAATTTTCACTTGCCCAAATCCACGCTGCTGATGCTGGTCTCCGCCTTCGCGGGCCAGGAGTTGACGATGCGCGCCTACGCCCACGCCGTGCGCGAGCGCTATCGTTTTTACAGCTATGGCGACTGCATGCTGATCTTGTAGCGCCGCCCTTCAGGGCGGCACTTGTTGGTTTCCAATATGCCGGCCTTAAGCCCGTCGCCACCAGATGGCCGGCAGACTCTGTAGCGCCGCCATCCTGGCGGCATACGAATGGAGCAGGATGCCGGTTGGAAGCCGGCGCTCCCAGGGCTATTCCCACCTCACGCGCACGCGGTATTTCAGGATCGATTCGCCGTTGGCGGCCACGGGCACGGTAAAGCGCGCGGCAAAGGCGGCGGACTTTTCCCACTTGAAGGTGGAATCGATCATGCGCCAGTCACCGCCGATGGGTTCGTTCACCGTGACCGTGATCGGCTCCGCCTTGTGGTTGCGAATCGCCACTTCGAACGCCAATTCAAACGAACTCGGGCCCAGCGCGACGTAGTCGGTCTGCTTGCGTTCGGTCACCACGTCGAAGGCATTGCCGATCAGCAGGTCGAGCGTTTCGTCCTTGGGTGTGTGGTCGATCTTATCTTCGCCGATGAACTGCACGCGGCCCTTCGAGTCGCCCTGGTAGACGCGCACGGTTCCGGCCGGCAGCGGAATCCCCAGCGAGTTTTCTTTCGAGTTCTTGAATTTGATGCGGACGTTGACGGGATCCTTGAACGGCTGGCCGGGGCGATAGCGGTTGTGGTAGTAGAAATTCTGTCCGTTGACCTCGAAAACCTTCTCGATGGCGACGCCGGTCGAGGCGAGAAGGCTGATCTGCTTCGATTGGTTATTATTGATGTTGGTGCGTCGGTCGAGCGTGTAGAGGTGGTACTCGGAAAGCCCTTCTTCGGCGAATTGCGGAGCCGCCGGAGCCGCCATAGCTTTCATGGCCCGGCCTTCCATGGCCATATCCCTCTGCGGATAGACTCGGTGCAATTCGCCGGCCACCAATTGGAGTTGAGCATTCTTGAATGCCGTGCCGCTGTTGTTCACGACGGTGACCCAGCCGTTCAGGTCGGCGACTTTCTGGTCGGCCGCGACGGTCAGCACATAATCGGAATTCCAGTTAATCTGATTGGTGAGATATGAAGCCTCGACCGTGTGCTCGCCGGCCTTCTGGTTGTTGAGCATCCAGACGAGAGTCGGCTTGCTGTACAGATTTTCGGGGACGGTCGGGAAGATGAAGCGGTCGGCGCCCATGCCGGTAATAATCTGGTCGCCCACTTTCCACACTGGGCCTTCGTTGTAGGCGAGGAGCGTCGCCTTGACCGGAACTTCCTTCGTCGAGTTGTTCTCGCTCACCAGCCGCACCAAGGTCAATTCCTTGCCCACGTATTTCTGCAGGAGCTTCTGCGGGCTCAGCAGGTCATATTCGTAGTTCTGTTCGAGGACGGACAGGTCTTTCGGAGCGGAGACGGACGCGATGTGAACCGTCGCGGGATTCACCGCCGCGGCGATATCCATATAACGCAAATCGAACGTCCCGGCGGGGAGCTTGACGCGGCGCACATCGCGCACCAGGGCGACGTTCGAGTTATAGACCGTGACGGCGAGTTCCGTCTGGTCGTCCTCGGTCGAAGTCTGCGTGGCTTGCGCGGCCAATCCGGTCGCGGCCAGGAGCACGGCACAAACCAGTGTCACGATCCAGCAATTAATGAGGCGGAGATTCGGCATGGAGCACCTTCCCATCAGAGATTCGTCCCTACGCGTTTAGAACGCCTAGCATAGCCCTTCTTGCAGAGAAAGTAGAGGCGGCCCGAATTTAGACCCCGCGTTATGGTGCCGGACATTGGATGCGGTGCACTGCAAAGGCTGGTAGGATAGAGAGCATGATCCGTGACGCACAGTCATGGGCAGACTGGGAGGCTCGCTATCTGGCCAGCGAGCCCGCTGATTTCCGGCGCAACCTGCGACTGCTCGAAGCGATGTACGAGCACGCTCGCGCTCTGGGGGTCTTTCCGCTCGCCGACCCTATGGAGGGATTGGAAACCGACATCCGCGTGGCAAAGGCGCTCAATGTTCGAACAACTCCTTGAAGCCATCGCGCTAAGCCTTGAACGTCGACACATCCCTTACATGGTGGTCGGTGGGCAGGCCGTCCTGCTCTACGGAGAGCCGCGCCTGACGCGTGACATCGACGTGACATTGGGGATTGGCCCGGACCGGCACTCGGAAATCATCCAGCTGGCTGCGGAAAACGGGTGGAGAATTCTCGTCGAATCCCCGGCCGAATTCGTGGAAAAGAACCTTGTACTGCCCTGTGCCGACCCCCAGAGCGGCGTCCGCGTGGACTTCATCTTCTCGTTTTCTGAATACGAGCGTCAGGCGCTGGAGAGGGCGCGACGCGTTGCCATGGGGGAGACCGAGGTGCGTTTTGCCGCGGTCGAGGACCTCATCATCCACAAACTCGTGGCGGGCCGGCCGCGGGACGTGGAAGATGTCCGGAACATTCTTTTGAAAAGGCCGGCCCTCGAGATGCCATACCTCCGTCGCTGGCTGGAGGATTTCGACAGAAGCCTCGGGGGGTCACGTCTCCAGAATCTTGAACGCCTTCTCAAGTCCAGCGACATCAACCCGTGAAGACTTCCTTCCAGTCGTAACCACCGCCCACAAAGCCTTAGAACTATTTTTGCAAGGTCGTCGGGTTCTCTCGTTCTTCTCCATGAGCGGCCGGGAGCTGCGAACCCGGCGGCAAACTGAGGAGGCTGAAAATGAAGAGGGATTGGGTCATCACATCATTACTCTTATCGCTTCTGGCTGCGCCGATTCTCGCAAAGACGCTTGCGCCGCTGCCGGCTCCGGCGCCGAAGGGCGAGAGCGTGGGCGACTTCCGTCAAAGCTGGCGCGTGCTGGAGCCGATTTCGCGCCGCAATCTCACCATTTATCCGGTCGTGTCGGCGCTTGCCGCGGACACTTCGGGCTACATCACGCTGGACGAAGGGACGGCCTCGGGCCAGGTGCGCATCGTCGAGCGAGGGCAA
>JACQNR010000171.1 GCA_016202975.1 Acidobacteriota bacterium | reverse complement strand
GACTAGGGATATAGCCTATGCTGAAAACAAGAAACTTACGATTGTTAAAGTACGGCAAAACAAGCGTTTTTTCGACTTTTTCATCAACCTGCTAGATATCATTGCCAGGAATTAGGAATTTTGGGAGGTCATAAGATGAGTGAGCTGAGAAAGAAGAGGCTTGTGGCACAGGACCGCCGCGAATTTTTGAAAACATCGACCGCATCAGCGGTTGCACTGGCAGCGCCGGGGCTGCTAGCTCGCAGCGGAACACGGATCGCAGGGGAGCGTCCCAACATTCTCTGGATCACCTGTGAGGATATGTCGCCCAACTTGGGGTGTTACGGGGACGATTACGCGAAAACTCCGGTGCTGGATCGACTGGCGGCAGAAGGCGTACGGTATGACCACGCCTTCGCCAGCGCTCCGGTCTGCGCGCCGACACGCTCCGGCATCATCACTGGCGTGTACGCCTGCTCACAGGGCACGCAGAACTTGCGGCAGGAGATTCCCAGATCAAGATTGATCCCCTGTTACACGGAATACCTCCGTAAGTCGGGCTACTACTGCACCAACAACTCTAAGGAGGATTACAACTTCCGGGCGCCCGAAGCGTGGGACGAGTCCAGCCAGACTGCCCACTGGCGCAAACGCGCGCCCGGTCAGCCGTTCTTCAGCGTGTTCAACATTATGGATACCCACCAAGGCCAGGTTCGGTACGGCCAGGATGAACTCGAAAAACGCAACTCGAAACTGCCGCCGAAACTGCGGCATGACCCGGCTGAGGCACCGATCCCCCCCTATTATCCCGACACGCTAGCAGTCCGGGTCAACATGGCGGCTTACTATACTCAGATTACCCTTATGGACCGACTGGTGGGGGAGATCCTCGGGCAGCTGGAGGAAGACGGCCTGGCGAACGACACCATCGTCTTTTTCTATCCGGATCATGGCATGGGTCTGCCGAGGGGGAAGAAGTGGCTGTACGATACCGGCTTGCGCATCCCTCTGATCATTCGCTTTCCGAAGAAGTACCAACACCTGGCGCCGACCCCTCCCGGGGCTGTGACGATCCGGCTCATCAGCACCATCGACCTGGCGCCCACCATGTTAAGCCTGACGGGCCTCCCCATTCCCGGATACATGCAAGGTTCAGCCTTCCTGGGCAAGGCAGCCGCGAAGCCGCAGGCGTACGTCTTCGGCGCGAACCACCGGGTGGATGAAGTGGTGGATCGCAGCCTCACCGTCCGGGACGGACGCTACCGCTGCATACGGAACTTCTTTCCCCACCGCCCGCGGATGCAGTTTTCCTGGTTCTCGGATGTATCGCCGATCCGACAGGAGATCCGCCGCCTGCACCGCGAGGGAAAGCTGGACGGCCACAACGCCGTTCTCACTGCGGACCGCATGCCGGCTGAGGAACTTTACGACACGCAAACTGACCCGCACGAGCTGGCAAACTTGGCGAACTCACCGGAGCACCGGGCGACGTTGGAGCGCTTGCGGCAGCGGTTGTACGCCTGGATGGTTGAGATCAAAGACTTCGGCCTGTTGTCCGAAAGCGAGATGCATCAGCGAGCGCGGGGGATGTCGCCCTACGACGTAGCGCGTGAGACGGACGGCTTTCCCGTGGAGCGCCTCCTGGAAGCGGCAAAGCTGGTGGGAATGGGCACCGAGCACCGGCAGCAGCTGGTGGCGTACCTCCGGGATTCCGACAGCGGCGTACGCTGGTGGGGCGCTGTCGGCCTAGCGGCGCTGGGGGCCGACGCAAGACCCGCAGAACAGGCTCTGCGGGTCGCCCTGGAGGACGACTCCGGTAGCGTCCGCGTGGCCGCCGCGGAGGCCCTGTGTCACTGCGGCGCGGAACGGGAGGCCGTGCCGGCGCTGGTGAAAACCCTGGCCGCAGAGGACCCCTTCCTGCAATGTGATGCTGCCCTTGCCTTGCAGGCCGTCGGCGAGAAGGCAAAGCCCTGGCTGGCACAGATCCGTCAGGCACGGGAGAACATTCCAATTCGTCGTCCGAAACTCGGGACTCAAACGTCCGCGGGGTCGGATCTCTACACCCCTACCAACCGCTATCCTAACTATATGGCCGCGAACGTCTATGCCGCCATCACCCACGTGATTGAGAGCCTGGAAGGCAAATGGGAACCGCAGGCGCTGTTTGAGAAGGTGGTAAGAGAAATATCGGGTTGAGTATCCGACCCTAGGGTGGCGCGATGATCCCCTCAGAGATGTTCCTGCTCGGCGTCATGTGCCTACATCTTGACCCAGTCGAGGCGCAAATGAAGGAATGCCGATGTGCGCTGGCATGCAAGGCAGACCAGGCAAGCCGAAGAAGGAACAGTAAGAGCTGGGAGTACGCCCAGATATCACCGCAATCAAAGAGGAAAGACAGGAGGCTATGAGATGAGTAAGCTGAAATGGCTGGTAGTGTTTCTCATGATGGTAGCGGGAGTTGCGGCGGAGGCGGCGGAGCCTGCCGCGACCTATAGTCGGGTTTTCGAATGGACCCTTGAGTCCCGAAAAGCCTACGTGGACCCCTTCAACGACGTGGATGTGGACGTTATTTTCAGCAAAGACGGTGCATCCTGGCGGGTGCCGACGTTCTGGCGAGGGGGCAGCGAGTGGACGGTGCGTTTCGCTCCGCCCTTGCCGGGCGAGTATAGCTATCACCTCGAGAGCACGGATCAAAGCAATCCGGACCTCAATGGGCACGAAGGGCGGGTAACAATCACCGCTTACACTGGCACAAATGCCCTGCTGCGGCACGGCCCTCCACGCGTTAGTTCAAACAAGCGTTATTTCGAGCATGCTGACGGAACGCCCTTCTACTGGTTGGGCGACACGTGGTGGATGGGTATGTCCACTCGCTTG
>JACQNR010000165.1 GCA_016202975.1 Acidobacteriota bacterium | reverse complement strand
CAGCCAGCAGCAACGGGTGGTGATGGATCAGATTGACACAGCAATGGAGAACATCAAGCAGGCGACAGCCCAAAACGTCGCCGGAACGAAGCAGGCCGAGCAGGCGGCCCAAAACCTCAACGCCTTGGGAGGACGCCTGCGGTCCATGATCGAGAGCCCGCGAGTGTAGACCGGAGGGGCCGGAAGAGACAGTATCAGGAAACCGATGAGCGGTGAATATGGCCGAGCGCGATGACGAGTTCTTGACAAGACTTCTCGCGACCTTCAAAGGTGAGGCGGAAGACCATCTCCGCGCGATGTCCTCCGGCCTTCTTGAACTCGAAAAATCCCGCACGGCGGATAAGCAGCGGGAAATCGTCGAGAGGGTATTTCGGGAAGCACACAGTCTGAAGGGCGCCGCGCGCGCCGTAAATTTATCCGAGGTAGAGGCTCTATGTCAATCCCTGGAGAATGCATTCTCCGCGCTGAAGCGCGAAAGCCTGGTGCTGTCGCCGCCGGTCTTTGACGCGCTCCACTTGGCCATGGACACAGTCAGTGACTTCGTGGGCGTTGCCGGCACGGAGCGCGCCGGAGAGCTACAATCTCGTATCGTTCAGGCCTTGCAGGGCATTGAAAACGCACTGAAGAGCACGCCGTCTGTCTCTCCCCGTGAATCCACCAAACCCCCGCCAGGACAATCGCCACGTACGGCCCGGCCGGAGAGTGGACAATCCCTCGAGGAGGATGCGGTGCTTCGGCCCGTGCAGGAGCCAAGAGGTGCGCCAGAGGACACGGTGAGGATATCGACTGCGAAGGTGAACGCACTCCTGCTGCAGGCGGAGGAGCTCCTTTCGGCGAGGCTGGCGGCCACCCAGCGCGCCAAGGAATTGCGCGAAGTCGCGCAGTCACTGACGGCCTGGGAGAAGCAGCGGTCTAAACAACAACCCCAGGTGAGCGCCGTTCAAAAGTGGTTGGACGGCATGGCAAAGCGGGACGGAACAGACGCGGGTTTGCAGGATGGGCAGAGACTGAGCGCGGTTTTGGGAGGGCTGCTCCGATTTTTCGAATGGAACGACGGTGCCATCAAATCGCTGCAGGGCAGACTCTCAGCGCTGGCGCGTTCCGCGGAACACGATCAGCGGACGCTCGCCGGGATGGTCAACGCTCTCAACCAGAATGCCAAGAAGGTCCTCATGCTTCCCTTCTCGTCGATGCTGGAAGGGTTTCCCAAACTCGTTCGGGACATCTCGCGCGACCATGGGAAAGAAGCGGCACTGTCGATTCAAGGCGGAGGAATTGAAGTCGATCGGCGAATCCTGGAGGAGATGAAAGGCTCGCTCACCCACCTGGTGAGGAACTGCACCGATCACGGCATCGAGGATCGGGAGGAACGAAGCCGGAAGGGGAAACCCTTGGCCGGGACGATCGTGCTTGCGATCGCGCAACGGAACGGCGACAAAGTCGAGATCCGGGTTTCGGACGACGGGGCTGGCATTGACCTCAACAAAGTTCAAGCGGCGGCTCTCAAGCTCGGCATTGTTTCCCAGCAGGATATCGATCAGATGGATGCGCAGGGTGTGACGGCACTCGTTTTCCATTCCGGTGTCTCCACCAGCCCGATGATTACGGACCTTTCGGGGCGGGGGCTTGGGCTCGCCATTGTGCGCGAAAAGGTCGAAAAGTTCGGCGGAAATATCTCGGTGGAAACCGCCCCCGATCGGGGGACAACGTTTCGCCTCGTCCTACCCCTGACGCTCGCTACATTCCGGGGGGTGGTCGTCCGCTCGGAAGGAACCTGCCTCGTTTTTCCCTCGACCCATGTCGAGCGGGCGGTAAGGGTCAGGCGTGGTGACATCCAGACCGTCGAAAACCGAGAGACGATCCGGTTGAACGGGGACGTAGTTTCGCTCGTTCGGCTATCGGATGCGTTGGCGGTTCCCCGGAAGGGGGCGAGCGGCGAACCGACGGAGCAGGTCCATGCAGTGCTTGTCCGTGCGATGAATAAACGCATTGCTTTCTTGGTGGACGAGGTCCTCGAAGAGCAGGAAGTACTCGTGAGGGGCCTGGGGAGGCAACTCACGCGCGTGCGCAATTTCGCCGGCGCCGCCGTTCTGGGAAACGGGAAGCTGGTCCCGGTTCTGAACCCTTCCGACCTGGTGAAATCGGCGGTGAAGGTTGCGCCCTCCTCTGCCCTGCCGGTTGCATCGGGTGAATCCCCAAGCGGAAGAAGGCCGATCCTGGTCGCCGAGGACTCGATCACGGCCCGATCGCTCTTGAGGAACATTCTGGAATCCGCCGGGTACGATGTCCAGACCGCCGTGGATGGCGTCGACGCCTTGACGGCCCTCAAGGCCGGTGAATTCGGCCTGGTCGTTTCGGACGTCGACATGCCGAGGATGAACGGATTCGACCTGACGGCCAGGATCCGCGCTGATAAGAAGCTGGGCGAACTCCCCGTCGTGTTGGTCACGGCCCTCGAGTCGCGGGAGGACCGGGAGTGTGGCCTCGACGTGGGGGCAAACGCCTACATCGTCAAAAGCAGTTTCGACCAGAGCAACTTGCTGGAGATCGTTCGAAGGCTGATCTAAGACCGGAGTGGTGCGCGTGATCAAAGTACTCGTGGTCGAAGACTCCCCTGCCGTGCGGGAATTCCTGGTCCACGTCCTCGCATCCGATGCGGAGATTCAGGTGGTCGGAACCGCGAAAGACGGCGCGGAAGCCCTGGAAGCCGTCGAGCGCCTGCGACCTGATGTGGTCACGATGGATATCCACATGCCGAAACTGAACGGATTCGAGGCCACACGGCGGATCATGGAGGAGAACCCGACGCCCATCGTCATTGTAAGCGGGAGCTGGGACCGACAGGAAGTCGCGAAGACCTTCCATGCCATCGAGGCAGGGGCGCTGGCCGCCATTCCCCGACCGCTGGGAATCGGCCACCCGAAGCACACGGATTCCGCAGCGGAGCTGATCCGCACGGTGAAGTTGATGTCGGAGGTGAAGGTCGTCCGCCGGTGGGCGCGCCGGGCGGTTGCGCGAGTCGGCCCACCCGAGTTGGGCTCAGGCGGAGTACCCTCCCACCGAACTGCAGCCGATATCAAGGTAGTGGCAATGGGGGCCTCAACAGGTGGCCCGGTCGCTCTCCAGACCATCCTCTCCTCGCTCCCTCGAGACTTCCCGGTTCCCATACTTATCGTCCAACACATGGCGGCGGGATTTACTGAAGGGTTTGTGGAATGGCTGGCGCACAGCTCGAATCTGTCGATTCGTCTGGCGGCGCACGGCGAGGCCGCTCTTCCCGGACGGGCGTACGTTGCCCCGGACGGTTTCCAGATGAAAGTGGGCGGGCGCGGGGAGATAACCCTCACCAACGATGACCCGGAAAACGGCCTTCGCCCCTCGGTTTCCTGCCTCTTCCGCTCGGTGGCAGACGTATACGGCAGAAAAGCTGTGGGGGTCTTGCTTACAGGCATGGGGAAGGATGGGGCGGAAGAGCTGAAAACCATGAAGGACGCCGGGGCCATCACCATCGCGCAGGATAAGGAGAGCTGCGTGGTGCACGGGATGCCGGGCGAGGCCATTCAACTGGGCGCCACGAATTACGTGCTCCCGCCGGAGCGGATCACGGGGGCGCTAGTCGAACTCGTCGGCGGCCCGAGGAAGGACTCATGGACGTTTCAAGGGGGACGCTAAACCGAGGCGCGGACATCCTCATCGCTGAGGACAGCCCAACGCAGGCCGAACAACTGAGATTCCTGCTCGAGGAGCAGGGATATGCGGTTGCCGCGGCCGGCAACGGGAAAGTGGCGCTGGAGATGGCTTGTCAGCGCAAGCCGACGCTCATCATTACCGACGTCCTGATGCCCGGGATGGACGGCTTTACGCTCTGCAAAGAGATCAAGGCTCATAAAGAGCTGAACGACGTCCCGGTCGTTCTGATGACGTCGCTCTCCAGCCCGCAGGATGTGCTGAAGGGGCTGGCCTGCGGGGCGGACAACTTCATCCGCAAACCGTATGAGAAAAGGTACCTGCTCAAGCGGATCGAGTACATCCTGGCGAACCGGGAACTCCGCCAGGGGGAAACAACGCGGTTTGGGCTGGAGATCTATTTTGGCGGCGAAAAGCATTACATCACCTCGGAGCGGCAGCAAATCCTGGATTTGCTGATCTCCACCTATGAGGATGCGACGAGCCTCAACCAGCAACTGCAGGGCGAACAACTGAAGCTGGCGCGTTCCAACCAGATCCTCCATACCCTTTATCGCATTGCGGAAAACCTGAACCGGTGCTCCAGCCAAAAGGAAATTCTGGAAACCGTCCTGAAGGGCGCGCTGGAACTGCCCGGCGTCCAGGCGGGTTGGATATTCCTTCCGGAGGGGGAAAAGATGGTCCGCCGCGCCGCGTCTCGCGGGCTCCCCCCCAGTCTGGAGGCCGCGATGGCGAGGGAGGGGGACTGTCTGTGCCTGCGGAGGCTTCTCTCCGGGGAACTGGCGAGCGGCACAAACGTCGTTGAATGCGAACGGCTGCAGAAGGCGGCGGCCGATGCAGGTGGGCTGCGTTTTCACGCCAGTGTCCCCCTTTGGCGCGAAAGTCAAGTCGTCGGAATCATGAATCTGGCCGGAACGGACCAGCAGTTGTTTGGCGAGGACGACCTCAATGTCATGGATGGCATCGGCCATCAGATCGCTCCGGCACTGGAACGGACGGAATTGCTCGAGCGTCTGGAAGCGCGCGTGGAAGAGAGGGCCGCCGCGCTGAAAGCTGAAATCGCGGAGAGAGAAAGCCTAGAAAAACAGCTCGTTCAAGCACAGAAGATGGAAGCCATTGGACGGCTTGCGGGCGGAGTGGCCCACGACTTCAACAACCTGTTGACCATCATCACGGGTTACAGCGATCTATTGCTGAACGAGATGCCATCGGGAAGCCTATTTCGAGGGCATATTGAAGAGGTGAAAAAAGCCGCGGACCGGGCCGCCGCGCTGACTCGTCAACTGTTGGCGTTTGGCCGACGACAGGTTTTGGCGCCACTAGTGGTAAACCTGAATGACATCGTTGCCAACGTGGACAAGATGCTGCGGCGCCTGATCGGCGAGGATATTGATCTGGTGACCAAACTAGACCCCGCCTTGTCCCATACAAAGGTTGACCCGGGGCAGGTCGAGCAGGTGATCATGAACCTGGCGGTAAACTCTCGGGATGCGATGCCGGAGGGTGGAAAAATCACGATTGTGACGGCCAACGCCGAGCTCGACGCGAATTATGCGCGTCGCCACGCCATGGCGGCGCCGGGGCGTTTTGTGATGCTCGCGGTCAGCGATACCGGGTGCGGCATGGACGCCGAGACGCAGTCCCACATCTTCGAGCCCTTCTTCACCACCAAGGAGACGGGAAAAGGCACAGGACTGGGTCTGGCGACAGTCTACGGGATCGTCAAGCAGATTGGCGGGGACATCTGGGTGTACAGCGAGCTGGGGCGCGGCACGACGTTCAAAATCTATTTTCCTCAAGTCGAAGAGGCAGAACGTGCCGTCCAGCCGCCGAAAGTGGTTTCGGCGTCGCAGCGAGGCTCGGAAACCATCATCGTGGTTGAGGATGAGGAACCCGTTCGCTCCCTGGTGCGGCGCGTCCTCGAGTCGAAAGGATACGCGGTATTAACCGCCTCAACCGCTGAGGAAGCGACGCGCATATGTGAGCAGCAAGAAGGAAAGATCAGCCTCCTGCTGACTGACGTGGTGATGCCGGGGATGAGTGGCCGAAAGTTGGCCCAGCATTTGGGCTTCTCTCGCCCGGAGATGAAGATCCTTTATATGTCGGGTTACACGGATAACGCCATCGTTCACCATGGCGTGCTCGACCCCGGCACGGCCTTCCTTCAGAAGCCGTTCACACCCGATGCGATCCTGCGTAAAGTCCGCGAAGTTCTGGACTCGGCTTAGGAACCCTATCTGCGAAGGATTTGTTCAGGCTCTACGGAGGGGGGGGTCTGCGGCGAGGGCTCTAATCACGGACATTATTGGAACCTGGTTTTGCTGCCGGCAAGATCAGAATAGGATATACCCGCCTCTACGAGCCGCGAAGTGTTGAGAGGCCAAGCGGTCTCTAATTCTCACACGTAACGACCCGCCACGAGCAGTTGGGTCCCCTGCCCGTGGCTTGCACCAGGCTGCGCAACCGCATCTCGCGAACTCGGGCGCTGCTTGGACCCGTTGCCTCGGGATCATGGCATTCCCCCACACTCCGCAACACGGGGATCTAAGTGCCGGTGGCAGACCGACATAGCCTTTTACAGGAAACGTGCGACACGCTTCTCGCACGCCCCCAGCGGTCGCGGGCGGATTTCTCCCGATAAACGCGCTAGTGTTGACTGAAGGCTCTCAACTCCCGGATCGTCGCCGACACGGAAGTTACCGTCTAGCCTGCTCGCAGAGATTGCCACCGGTCTGATCCAGAATTCTTGCGATAAGTGGGTTTACCGGACGCTTACGATGCTCGGGTGGGCTTTCTTGCGTCGCTGTTCATGGCTGAGCCCTTCTCCTACTGTTTCAACACCTGCCGGGTTTCATCCTTTTGCACCTGGCCTATAACCCCCAGAATTTCGTCCGGGGACGGGAAGTGTCCCTTATTTTTGAGCTTCAATGCCAAATAGTCCCATTGCCAACGGGCGAGCGCGAATGGCGATTCCGTCCGAGGCTGCCTCTTAGCATTTCCTGCTGGACTGCCTTTGCTAGCAGATGACGATTGAGAGGCCCTTGACAAAGTGCTATCATAGACAGCGATGCCAGACGACCTCGTGATATTCGTGCGATGCAACAGCAACGCAGAAAAGCGTGCGTTCGCTGCGGCTGCCAATCGTCGGGGCATCACACTTAGCCGATTTGCCCGTGAGACGATGGCCTCAAGCGCGAGATTCAAGATTCAGGACAGTCAATGCGAACATTGCTCGGCTCTTCTGACGAAAGGCAACCGATCAGGATTCTGTCGTAAGTGTTTGAGAACAATAGGGATAACAAAGCTACAAAACCTTCACCGCCGCTGATTTCCTCGTAACTTATTCAAAACACAACGAATATAGCTTTGTCGAATCGTCGCATTCTTCTTGACATAGAGATAGCTAAGTGTCATATTTATCATTGTAATTCATTCATATACAGCGAGATACTAAGGTGATCTTTCAAGAATCAGCCGATGAAAAATTGAAACCCGAGGGCAATGTCCGGTATGTGGCACCTGGCAAACCCGAGCCTGATTCTGCCGAGTGGGAATTTCGAAAGACCAGCAAGAAAGGCAATCGTGTTTACGTTCGCCGGCCAGTGACACTCGAAACTGTTCGTAAACTGACCCTTGAAATTCTCCGCCAAATTAGGCCGGAAGTGAGAGAGGTTGTGGTCAAGGTTGCGGACCGACCTGCCGTGAAGATGGACGGTCGAGTCCACGAAAAGTTCGCCGAAATTCTGGACCTCGCTTCTCAGCGGATGGAAATCCTCATGGTTGGACCCGCTGGATGTGGAAAGAGCCACTTGGCAGGGCAAATCGCCAAGGCTCTCGGGCTTCGGTTTGGCTCTATTTCTTGCTCCGCAGGAATGAGTGAGGGTCAGATCACGGGCAGGCTGATTCCCACCGGGGACGGTGGGCGATTCGAGTACCAGCGTTCGCAGTTAGTGGAGTTCTATGAAGAGGGTGGTGTATTCCTCCTCGACGAGATCGACGCGGCAGACGCAAACGTCTTGCTGGTCATCAATCAAGCTCTGGCGAATGGGCACCTGCCAGTTCCAAATCGAACTGACAATCCACAAGCGAAGCGCCATCCTGATTTTGTTTTGATCGCTGCGGCGAACACCTTTGGGAACGGTGCCAATCGCATGTATGTGGGGCGCAACCAGTTGGACGAATCAACCCTCGACCGCTTCCGCATTGGCCAGGTGGTGATGAATTACGACCAGGAGCTTGAGGAATCCCTACTGAGGGATGGCACCTCCTCAATCGGCTCTTGAGCATCCGCCGACGGGCTGCCGAATGCCAGCTTCGGCGGGTAATCTCGACCCGATTCATTGTCAAGGCCGCGACGATGAAGGCCGCCGATTGGTCATCCGAGAAGATTATTGGCCAGCTTGTCTGCGGATGGACTGAAGATGAGAAAGCGAAGGTGAGGGTTAGCTGAAATGGATCGCCGAAGTAGCCTGAGTTTCGGAGGATTGAACGACGTTTTCCTTTACGAGCTGGACTCGTTCGATTTGCCACGTCAATTCGACAAAGACCGCCCAAGGGTCAATCGCCGCATGGCGGTGCACTGGACAGAACAGCTAGAGGAGAAGTTCAAGCGACGAGATCCTTGGCTCGGTGGCATTGGAAGCAAGGACGAGGCACAGGCGCTCCTCCAAGAGGGCTGGATCGAAGGTGCCCAGCGAATCAAGGAGCTAGCCGAGAGGCTGTCCATGACAATTCCGCCAGCCAAGAGCGTGCGGCGTCGAATGTGCTGGTCAGATGACGGCGATGAGGTTTCGAAGGACCGGTTGAACAATGGTTTGGTAGATTCGTGCTGGCGGGTAACGAAAAGAGAGGTCGCCACGGGCCCAGGAGTCGTGACCGTCGAGGCGAACTGGGGCGGCCGTGGCAACCTCAGATCGGAGCAGCTCTTCTGGCAGGGCGCGGCGGCCGCCTGTTTGACTGACATCCTCGAAGGCGCGGGCTACCGAGTCGAACTCTACGCCAACAATTATAGCGAACACCCTAATGGCAAGACTCTTCTGAGAATCCGCGTGAAGGTAGCAGACTCTCCGGTTCGGATTGATACGCTGGCGGCCATTCTCTGCCACGCCGCGACATTCCGCGGTTTGGCTTGGTGGCTAAAGAACAGGCACCGTTTGCAGTGACTATGGGTCACGGGTGCACGACCGAGATCAGCCGCAAGCAGCTTGACGCGCTGGAATAGAAGCTGAACCAAAACGGTCGGGGAACAATCGCTCTCGGGATGATCTGGGATGAGCAGACCGCGCGGAGAGCCATCCAAACCGAGATCGAGAAGCTCCAGGATTGATACCCAGGAAGGAGTGAGCCATGAATGAAGAGACCAATAGGGGATTTTGGGACGATGCAGAAGTCATTCACACATACACGCGGGCGCAGGCTCTGGAAGATGGCGTCCTGGTGGATGTGAGCGAGATGGCGAAGGAAGCCGGGACCAAGTTCCCGGTGGCGCTCGCCGCAGCGGTTTACGGGCGATACGTTGAGGTACCGGATGGCGTCATGGCCCAGGACGTGGCCGGCAGGCTTTGGGACATCTTGTGGATGTTCCGGAGCGCCGCTGGTCGCTGCCAGGGGGACACACTCCAATTCCAGATCTACGTGCGAAACCATAACCGCGAGCGGCTTACCCGTCATGACCTTGTGACACTCAAGGCCGTCTGTGGTCCTGGCGACAGTGGGGAGCCAGTGATCACCATCATGCTACCGGACGAGGATTGAGGAGACGAGGCGATGCCCGAGTTTGACTTTGGAGAACCGAGGCAAAACGGATTCAATTACTCCATGTCGCTGGTCGAGAAGTACCAGCCACGCAGGATCGAAGACTTCATCGGTCCGGAAGGTCCGAAGCGGTTATTCCAAAACCTTCTGAAAGCCCTGAGGCCGGTGGCGGTCCTTCTTGTCGGACCTCCGGGCTGCGGGAAGACGACCCTCGGCATGGCCTTCGCGGACGAGCTTCCCAGAACTCTACACCATCTCAGTAGCCAGAAGTGCGATGTTGCGGCTCTCGACCGGCTCAACGCTCTGCTTACCTACCACCCGTCGTGTGGGAAGTTCCATGTTGTCTTGGTGGACGAAGCCGATCAAATGACCGAGAAGGCCCAATTGCAACTCCTGTCACGGCTCGATGGAACTGTCGGCCTGAAGCCCAAGTTCGGTGGCGGCTGCGAACGCGGCCGAGCCCTGCCTGTCCTCTGGATATTCACCTGCAATGGGCGCGGCGAGGATGGGACGACCCCGCCAAGTACCTTCGAACCACGCTTCCTGAGCCGCTGCCTGGTAGTGCCTTGCGGAAAGCCCGAAGTCCCTGACATTGCCCAGTTTTTGCGGCGCATTTGGTCGCTGGAAGGCGGAAGTGGATCGGATGACCCTTCACCCCTGGCCGATTGCTGCGATGGCATCCGGGACGCACTAACCAGGATGGAAGTCACCCTGTGCACAGGCATCCTGCCGTCACGACAGGTCGAAAGGAAGCTGGCAAGTCAGACACTGGGCTGGCGCGGCAAAGTTCGGTATCTGGCACCCGGACAGCCTGACCCGGACCCACGGGAATGGCAATTCAGGATGGTGAGCAAGAAAGGAAGTCGGGTCTATGTTCGGTCCTAGCCAAATAGGTCTTGAAATGACCACGGCCGTTCAGGTTTGATAGAAACGTGATCACGACATCCAACTTTGCGAAGAGCGGTAGCCATCCCGACGGCGTTGCAATCAGTCGAGGAGTTCCCAGATTCTACAAGGGCCGTCGATACCTGGCTCTTGCTCCTCCTAGTCGGCTGCTCAAGGCCAAAGATCCAGAACTTTTTAACGGGGAATATCGCAAGCAACTTGCCGATCTCGACGCAAGACAAGTCGCTGAGGATCTTGGGCCGAACGCTATTCTCCTCTGCTGGGAGTCGTTCAACGTGCGGTGTCATCGGCGCCTGGTTGCGGAATGGTTGGAAGAAAAGCTCGGAATCGTCGTACCCGAACTGGGGCACGAGCGCAGCGAATCGATCCCGTATATTAGCCAGCCATCAAAGTGGGACGCTGCGCCGCACGCCCCGAAGCAAGTGACCCTCTTTTGAACGGTGGTCGTCTAAGAGCCAGGACGCCGGTCCCTGTGATCGGAAATGCAGGTTCATCCCCTGCCCGCCGGACCAAATCAAAGCCATCAAGGCAAACCGGCAAAATCTCAGCCGGCATCATTCATATAAAAGGTGGTCATGGGTCACTCTCTGAGCGGCTGACATGTCCATTTAGCTGCACGCTGTGGCCGAGGCGCAACAGGACAGTAGGTTCCGTGCTGGCGACCGGAAGAACGAAGCCGCTAGCGCGGCGCACGCTTCGCGTACTGCACGTTGTGAATCACTAAGCTAACCAAGTGGGTAGATTTCATCGCTTCGGTGCTTTGTAGATCACGGCTCGCGGGTAAAACTCCCGTAGGTTGTTCAGGAACGCCACAAAAGAAGTGATGGCTCCGTTTGACTGATTCACTTGGGCAGTTTTGGAGGCGTGGTCATAGTGAATCGTGATCTCCACGCCGCCCACTTGGTCAACGATACGGGGACCGGCCATCTTCAGTTCTGAGAAGGAGTAGATCTTTGATTGCACTCCGTTGGTGACGAGAAGGGCGGGCTTGCGATCAAGGGGGTAGGACTCATAGGGATCGACTTCGTAATCGCGGGCGCGTCCTGTCGGGAACGAAAGAACCAGGGTGTTCGGGTGGACCCGTCGCCATTCCCCCCACGTGGTGTCCGTCATAGGAAGCACGGGAAGTGGGGTGCCTGCCATGGGTCCGGCCACTGACTCAGACAGAAGCTGCGACCAAAGGCTCATGGTTTCGTGATCGTAGAAGATGGCGTTGCGTTTGTACAAAAGCCCTGTAACCCCAAAGGTTAATCGCTGCCCGTCAACTACCGGATCGTAAAGAACGCTCGAACCGCACAGTGGGCACCAGGTCACGAGGACCGGCCTGTTCCCGATGAAGTCGTTGACTAATTCGTGCCGGTTCAGTATCCCGATGGGATACGCCTTCGCCTCGCCGTCAAAGGCTGCACCAAGGACCCGGTCGGATTCCTTTAGGCCCTTTACGGCTTCCTGGGCAGAAACGAATTGGGGGCTGGTCAAAGCCGGGATGGCGTCCTTGGGGATATTTCGTTCGATCTGGGATAGGGGGATGGTGTGGCGCGTAACGTCGAATGGCTTCTCGCCTGACCCATTGGAAATTGTTTTCGTCTTCCTCTCGACGACTACCTGCGCCGAATCTTCGGCACGGACGAGTCGAGGCACAGTCAGGAACGAGGGGAGAATGGCGAAAGCAACGAGCAGTGGTTTCATCCTCAACCATGCGAGAGTTCGTTGGAAATTCCTTACACCGTTTGCTGTTGATTGAATGGGCATCACGCCTTCTTCTCGAGACGCCCGCCGCAACCGTTCTCGACCACTGGGCGGAATCCCCTCATTTTTCTGTCGTCTTCACTCTTGCATCGTAGGGGTGCATCCCGTTCGCATTTCTGACTGCCTGGATCAAATCATCCTCTTTGGCGACTGCGGGGTCGTAAACCACAATTGCCTCTTCCTTCTCCAGCGAAACTTTCGCCGACTTCACGCCTTTTGCGGATTCGAGTGCGGACCGCACCTCGTCTGCGCAGATCACTCAAACCATGCCTTCAATTTCGAGCGTGACCGACTTCTCCTTCGCCGGGATGGGCGCCTCGAAGCTTCGGGCTGCGGCGCTCAGAATCAAAACTCCGACGATTAAACGAGCGGCTTTTCTGGCCATGCTAATTCCCTCCATGCGAGTTGAGATTTCCCATGGCATCGAACATGCATCTATGCGTAGTTAGCGGTTCGACGGCCCCATCTGGCTCTGGAGAAACCCCGTCAGCGCCGTGAGCTGTTCATCGGTCAAATTGTCATAGGCGGGCATCAGGGAGCCCGGCGTGTACACCGCGGGATCCTTGAAATGCCCTATGATCCATTCATCCGTCCGCCCGCGCGCGCCCTCGAGGGGGAGGTCGGGTCCGCCTTCCCCGCCTTCGCCATTCAGCCTGTGGCAGGTGAAACATCCCTCTTGTCTGTAGAGTATCTTGCCGTAGGCCTGCAAGTCAGACTCAGATTTTGCAATTTCAGGTGACTTAGCGGCCTGCGTCGCGGCGACCGCACTCAGGCGCGGCAGGGCGTGGGTAAAACGCACGAGTTTCCAGGTATCCTCGTCGGAGATAGTCGCCTTCCAGGAGGGCATTCCCGTCAGACGGATGCCGTTCTGAATGATCCAGAAGAGGTCGGCATCTGACCATCTCCGCACGTGGGCGAAGTCAGATCCATCGCGGGGGGATACATTCCCCGCCCAATATTGGTCCGCGAACGACCGTCGGCGCCGTGGCATATGGCACAAGACTGCATATAAAGCTCGCGGCCTTGTTCGATGATTTCCTTATTTGCCGGCAACGGATTCTTTCGGTTTTTGGCTTCCATCGGAATGACCACTTCTTTGGCCATGTTCGCCAGCTTCGTCTCCAGCTTCGAGGGCTCCACATTGGCGGTGCATCCGAGGAAAATCAACGCCACACCGGTCAAGAGGACAGACAATTCCAGTCCTCGCCTGAAATGTTTCATACCAAGGGCTCCTTTGCAGGGCACCGGGACTGTGGCGGCGATTCCGGTTGAGGCGAGGGCAGGAGGATTTTCTCTGCCGGCCCTCTCATGGCACGTTTGAACAAGCGGACAATGATGATGACCACCATAGGGGCAATACTTAAGGCCCATACCTCTAGGT
>JACQNR010000170.1 GCA_016202975.1 Acidobacteriota bacterium | reverse complement strand
GCCTTGTGGAGGGTCTTGCGAGAGGCTAAGGACTCTCGGGCACCCGGAGTTTTGGAAGATGCCCTTTCGATCAAGCCCGCGGACTTCACCGAGACCCTTCCGATTGCCAGCCTGCTGGAATGGCTGGATGAGCCCGGCGCGGCGAAGCGAGCCTTCGAGGCCGGCTACAGAGATTTCCTTGACGGGGGGAGCGATCCTCGCCTGAATCTGGGGCTCATCGGCAAGGTTATACTTTATCCCTCCAAGTTTTCCACCCCTCCTGATTTTTCCACGGAGCGCGGGCGGGATTTGATGGAGCGGCATTACCGGCTAGGCCCCTACGCTGAATCCGCAGACCTGGCCTGGAGGGCCTATGCCAGGATAATGGAAGGGTATGGCCGCGCTGATGACGCCCGGAAATGGCGAGCGCGTTCCGAAGAAGCTTCCCACACATCGATATTTCTCTTACCCCGCAAACTGGCCATCTTCTCCGACATCGCCCTATTGGCCATTCTCGCCGCAGTCGCTTCTGCCGCCTTCTACGCGATCTTCCTGGACATCCGGTATCGCCCCCAGCGGCGCGCCGACGCCATCGCCCATCCCAACCGAGGCCTGTTCGCACGTTTCCTGGCGGCGTTCAGTTTCCATCACTGGAGTTTCGCTCAGCGTCTTGCATTCTTCTCGATTGTTCTGGTTGCCTGGGTCGGATTGGGGATCGAGGCGGGTTTCTTGCGCGGCGTGATGCGGGTGGCTTCCGCCCCTTTGAGCTTGGCGATGGGGAGTTTTGCGGGGCCTGTCGCCCGAGATTACCTGGACCACCAGGTCCCCGCCTCTCCGGAGCGCGATTTGACGCTCGCATTCGCTCAACAGCAAGACGGGCAACCGGACAAGGCGGAACGTCTCTATCGCTCTCTGCCCGGGTTCGCAGAGAGTTGGAACAACCTGGGTGTCATCCTTCGCGGAAAGGGCGACGAGCGGGGGGCGAAGCAGGCCTTCGAAAAGGCGCTGCAGCTCAATCCCGAACTCGGCGAAGCCATGGTAAACCTCGGCCAGACTCCCCGGGGGTTCTGGGCCGAGCAATACGCCCGGTACTTTCCCGGGCGGCCGATGCTTGCACCCCCCGAGCCGCAGCGTGTCTCTCACGCCCTCTTCGGAGGCTCCTATGGGCGGATTTGCCTGCGAGGGCTGGCGGGGCCACTCACGGACTGGAATTCCTTTGGGGGGGTATTCTTCGTGAGCGGTATGGGCTCTGCGAACGCCCCGGCCGCCGACATCTTTACTGGCCTGGTTTTGGCGGTTTTTGTGTTGGCCTTCGCGCTCCTTTTCATCCCCTCTCGGCCGGTCACTGAGGCGCCGCCTCGCGCCTTCGCGATTTTGGAAGTGCTTTTTCCGGGCCTTGCCAGGGCTTGGAGTTTTCTGGGGGGACTTGTCATTGTCGCCTGGTGTTATCTCCTCTTCCAACTCTTTTTGATGATCAAGGTCGGGACGCCTTATATCTTGACATCCATCGCCGAACCCGGACTGACACGGACCTATAATGTTCCTGCCGGTCATTTGGAGTCGTCGGCCCACCTTTTTCGCCCGGGATGGACATGGACCTATCTCGCCCCATTGGCCTTGTTTGTCCTCAATCTGGGCCTGATTGAGTTTTCGCGTCGGAAAGTTGGTCAGGCAGAATCCGGCGCAAGCCTAAAACGGAATTGACACACCTCAGAATGTCGCAGAAACGGTTTCGGCAGTCCCAGACGCGCGCTTGCCGTCGGTTTTACCATGACCAATGCGGCGGATTTTAAGTTCAGCAATAAGTTGACTGAGCTTGAAAAGCTCATGGGCGGCATCACGGCGTGGTGCCAGCAGCATGCAATCTCGGAAAAGACGGTCTATGAAGTGAATCTGATCGTCGACGAAGTGGTGAGCAACATTATCCGGCATGGATTCAGCGACGACAAAGAACACACAATCAAATTCGGCTTATCCCTTGAAAATGATGACCTAGTATTGAAGGTTGAAAGCGAAGGGCTCCAATTCAATCCTCTCTATACTCCCCCACCGGACATCTCCAAACCCATGTAGGAGAGGCATCCGGGGGGGCTGGGGATTTACATCGTGAAGAAGCTGACTCACGATGTCCAATACCGCCGGGAAGGCGGAACGAACTTCCTCGTTATGCGAAAGCGGGCGATTTTTGATTAGTCCGGCCACCCGCCGCGCCGAATCCATCCAGACCCAGCCAATCCCATGCCGTTACGGTGTGGCATATGCACAAGAAAAACGAGGGGAGATTCAGGCCGCGGCCAATGCGGAGGCCTCGTCCTCGAAGAGGTTCATGACTTTGTGGAGCGAGACCATTTTGAGGGTTTGTTTGACCATTTTGGTGGGGGCAAAGAATATCAGCTTTCCACTTCTTTCCGTCGCCGATTTGTGACACCGGACGATCGACCCGATACCGGAGCTGTCGAGAAAGTTCACTCCGCTCAGATTAACGGCGATGGTCAGGACTCCGTTCTCCAGCAAGCCTTCAATCGCTTCACGGAACGCCAGCTCCGGGCCGCCCAGTTTGAGCGCACCCGTCAGGTCGTCGAATGTGACGTCACCCGCCTTACGAACGGAGATATTCAATTGACCCCCTTGTTTTGGCGGCGTCCCCGCCGCCCAAAACAATCTACTCCATGGTCTGCAACGAATCAAGGCACAGAAGGAGGTGTTGGTATCCGCCCCGATGGACTGGGTAAGCGGGCATATCTGTCAGGACACCCCCCGGAGATCCGCCCCACTGAGCTTGAAACTCTGCGGTTCATCTGGTAGGTTCGCAAATTCTCGATGGTCAAGTGGTCCGACCTTCTCACTCTGGTTACGGCGTTTCAATCTTGCCGTGACACCAACTCTGTCCTTAAGGCGCTGGCGAACCACCTAGGGGATGTGGTGGAAGCGCGAGCGAGCCTGGTGTGGAAGCTTTCACGCGACGGCGAGGGACTCCTCTGCGTGGCGAGCACATTCGAGCCCGGCGGGCGCGCCGAGCTCTTACGGGGGGCGGTGACCGATTGCATGCTGAACGAAATGCTGGAAATCCCGCGCGCTCGCCACATCTCCAAAAAACGAAAAGGATTCGATCCCGAACTACTCCTCCACCTTTCGGACAACGACCGCGCCCGGGTTCGCGAGGCGCTTTACGCCCCCATTCCAACGGCCCACGGGCCGCTGGGTGTTGTGGAAGTCCTCAATAAAGAGCGCGGCGATTTTACGCCGGACGATGCGGCCTTTCTCGAGGAGGCGTGCCGGCTGGCTGGCCGCCAGATGGATGCTCTTGAGGCTATCGAAGAAGAGCGCGAATCGAGCCTGTCCGCCGTTCAGCGGCTGACGGATTTGTACGACATCAGCCGGGTTCTCGCCTCCACTCTGGAAATGGCAGAGCTCCTTCCTATCATGGGAGAATAAATCCGTGACATCTTGAGGGCGGAGGCGGCCAACTTCTGGCTGGTGGATCCCGAGAGCCGCGAGCTTTACTTCGTTCAACAGGCGGGGGTCGATCCGACCACTTCGCCGGACACACGCGTAGCGCTCGGCGAGGGAATTCTGGGGACGGTCGCTGAACAGGGCGAGCCCCGCCTGGTTGAGAACGCGGAGGAAGAGCCCGAGCTTGAGGCGCGCCGGCTGTCGAGCGATGAATTCAAGCTCCGCAGTTTGATGTGGGCCCCGCTGACACAGGGCGAGGAGGTGATGGGCGTCGTCGAAATCATCAACAAAAGCGACGGCAGCTCATTTGACGAAGACGAACTGTTCTTCCTTTCCCGGGTCAGCGAGCAGTCGGCGACTGTCCTCAAGAACGCGCGGCTCCTGGACGCGGAGCGCCGCGCCCACGATCTGAACGCTCTGCTCTCGACCAGCAAGGAACTCACCTCCACGCTCGACCTCGACCACGTCCTGACGACGGTCGTTCACCAGGCCTCGACGGTTGTGCCTTTCGATCTTTCCGCTATTGGGGTCTTTGACCTCGGACACTTCGTCCTCGGTGCTGTCTCGGGCGAGACGGAGGTCCCCAAGACACCCAAGATGGCCGCGCTGCGGTCCATGCTGGAATGGGCCTCGAGCCAGGAAGCTCTCGTGACGGCGAATCAGCACGAGGACGGATGGCAACTGGTCCCCGAGGAGCCGTTGGCGGCGCTCACCGCCTTCATGGAAGAGCACGGATACCGCGGCTTCTATGCCACGGCGCTCCGTAACGACCAGGAAACGGTCGGAGTACTTGCCCTCCTGAACGGCGAGCC
This sequence comes from Acidobacteriota bacterium, assembly GCA_016202975.1. GTDB lineage: Bacteria > Acidobacteriota > Terriglobia > UBA7540 > UBA7540 > JACQNR01. The sequence continues at coordinate 11,858 of JACQNR010000170.1, read as the reverse complement.
GGACTTTCTCACCAAAGACCATCTCGAAGTACTGGGCATTTTGACCAGCCAGACGACGGTAGCCATCCGCAATGCCCGCCTTTATTAACAAGTGCCTCTCGTAAACATTTGGCAGCCGCTCATGAAGAAGCGCGAGGCCTTCTCGGGGGCCGATGCGGCCCGCTGGCGGCCTTACGTGAGAAAGGCAGCGCTGGTCATCCTGGCCCTGGTTCTTGTTCCATGGAAACTTCGTGTGCAGACCAATGCCACGGTGGCTCCCGCCGACAAGCGGGTGGTCGCCGCGGAAGTCAGCGGAGTCGTCCGCAGTGTGGCGCTTCGTGAGGGCCAGCGCGTCCAGGCCGGCGACCCTCTGGCGAGTCTCGACGACAGTGAGAACCGCATGCGACTCGGGCGCGCCACTGCAGAGCTCGAAATCGCACGCCGCCAGATGGCAGAAGCAGAAGTCCGCCGCGACCCGGCAGCGGTCAGCCAGGCGAGGCTCGCCATGGAGCTCCACCAGACCGAAGTGAATCTCTATACCCAAAAAGTTAAAAAGGCGCGCCTCCTCGCCTCCATCTCCGGTTCGGTCGTGACGCCGAAGGTCGAGGAAAAGGCGGGCCAGGTCCTGAACGTCGGTCAGACGTTCTGCGAAATTGTGGATCAGGATCACATGGCCGTGGAAATGAACGTCCCGGAAAACGACATTGTTCTCATCCGGCCTGGCGCCCGGGTGGCTCTCAAGCTCAATTCCTTGCCGACGGAAACGATCATGGGAGTGGCGGAGCGGGTTTCTCTGCAAACCATCACCGCGGAAGGAGAGCAATTCTTCGTCACGCGTGCTCTCTTTCCCAATCCCGGCGGACGAATTCGCCCGGGGATGGTCGGACAGGCCAAGATTACCGGAGCGGGAGGTTGGTTCGAGAGCGGATGGTATCCCGTCGGCTACGTGCTGCTTCGCGCGCCCACGCGATGGCTGTGGCGGAAGGGTTGGGCGCTGCTCCCATGAAGGATGGTGAGAAGCTGTTGCAAAACCTCATGCAGCCGTTGTCAGGGCCCCGATCTATCGGGGCCGCTAGAGATGGGGAACCGAGGGGACTTTAGCCCCTGAGGCGCTTTGTGGGCCTTCAGTAGGGGCGCATCGCGATGCGCCCCTACTTTTCATCTCCTGGAGACTTCGGCTCGGCACGGTTAAAACCGTGCCCTGACAGCAGCTTAAAAAGGGTTTTGCAACAGATACGAGGTCGATCGAATGAAACGACGAGGTTCCCTGCTTCTGTTTTCGGGAATGCTGGCGCTCGCCTGCTGGGGTTGCGCTCCGTCCGAGCCCGAGACTGAAAACAAGTCTGCACCGGTGACGGCCGCTGCCACGCCTTCCCAACCTGCTCCCGGAGTTTCCGCCGGAGCGTCTGAGGATGCGGATCGGCTGGAAATACTGAGCGTCCTTTCCGTCGAGCAGTCCGTTGACCTGCTGGCCCAGCGCGACGGCGTGGTTGTTGAGGTCAACGCCGACCAGGACCGCTGGGTTGAGAAGGGAACTGTTCTCGCCAGGATGGATGACCGCGAACTCCAGGCAAAGCGGGAGCGAACCCGGCTGGACCTCGAGGTAACCGAGAACAATCTGAAGTACCAGCAAGCCGAACGGAAAGCCAAGGACGCCGCCTACCGGCGCCAGCAGGAACTGCACAAATTCGGCCTGAGCAGTGAGGCCGCTCTGGAAGAGGCGGAATTCCGCTCGGCCGGCGCGGCTTTCGACGAAAAGAGTTGGGAAGCCAATGTCAAGGCGAAGCAAGCGCAGATTCACGAGCTGGAAGTTGAACTTGAGAAGACTCGGTTCATCGCGCCCTTCAGCGCTTACGTGGTCCGGAGGTCCGTCCGCGCCGGGCAGAACGTCATCAAGAACGATCCCTGCTTCCGTCTCAGCCAGCTCTCACCGCTGCAGGTGCACTTCCTGGTGCCCGAATCCGCCGGCGCGCGGCCGAAGACGGGCGACGTTCTCAAGGTCGTCGCCACCGAGGATAGCGCCCGCGAATATGACGCTCGAGTCCAGCGCGTCAGCCCCACGGTTGATCCCGCGAGTGGAAGCTACGATGTCACGGCACAACTCACGGGTAATGGCCTCGACCAACTACGCCCCGGGATGGCCGTCAAGGTTCTCTGGCCATTGCGGCGCGCGAAGGCCCCGCTGTAGCTCGGGTCGGAGTTTACCCCGCGCCTCGCGGGGACCCGCGACGTCGCAGCTTCCCGCAAAGCGGGACCGCGGTACAACACGGATACGAACCCACGGCACCCGAACCGTGCCGTGGCTACGCGCTTGACAGGAAGGGCTAGATATGTTAGCTTACATGTGTTGCCCAGCGCGGGCGAGGGGGTCAGGGCGGGTCTGAGACCCGCCCCCACGGACGTCTTGTCCACGCGCGGGTGAGGCCTGAAGTAGGGGCGGGTCGCGAACCGCCCCTACGGTGGTGTTGTCCACGAGCGCGGGGGCGAGGGAGGCGGAAGGGGGGGCCTTATATAGAGAACAAAACGAAGCCGTTAAGCGATGTCAGATCAAGCGATTACAATTTTCCGCATAGAAACGAAGCCGTTAAGTTGTTTAGAATCAATGAATGTTGCAGGATTCAGCGAAGCCGTTATGTCATTTTGGATCAACGACTTAAGATCTTAGCCATAAGGTCGAAGCCGGTAAGTAGTTTAGAATCAATGGTCGTTTGGAAACTCAACGAACCTGATAAGTCCTCTGTATTCAATATCTTGCGGAGATGGCGCCGGAGGAGGGCAGGTAGCGCACCTTTCAGGTTGACGGGGGGCGCCCCATCCTTGCGTTTTGTGCGAGGGTGGGGGACGAGATCCTGAAAACTCAAACCTGCCCCACCCTTCGCAACCGCTGAAGGATGGGGCGCGCGGCGATCATCGATCGCCGCTTCAGAGATGTCACGATGCGTTTCGGTCCGACCAGTTTGCGCTTGAGCGGCGTGGTGGCGAAGGGACTCCACCGCCCCAAGTTTCGCACCGACCTCAAGGTCGGCCGCCAGGTATATGCGGGCGAAGTAAGCTACGTGGTGAAGGTTCCCGAAGCGGAGTCCTTCAACCGCCTGGGGGAATTAGACTGGGACGTCCTCACCCTGTGCGATGGGACGCGCACGCCCGCGGAGGTTGCCGCTGCCTTCAACCAGCGCTTTCCCGAAAATCCGCTTTCCGAGTCGGAGATTGCGACATTTCTGGACGGCATCGATCCGCAGCTCTGGGAACAAACCCCGGCGCAGAAAAATCTCTGCATTCTTGAAAAGATACGCGACGAGCGCCGCCAGCGCGTCAACCGCGCCAACATCCTCTCGATTTACTTCTCCGCCTATGACCCCGACCGCGCGCTCAATTGGCTCATCCGCTACACACGCTGGTTGTTCACGCCGCAGTTCTTCCTCGCGTCACTCATGGCTTTCGGAATAGCGGCGGCATTTGTCGCGGCCGACTACGAACGCATCCGCCAGGACACCCATGCCTTCTACAGCTTCACTGGGAAATCCTTTTACGATCTGGCGGTTTTGTGGATCATCTTGTTCTTTATTCTGGGTCCGCACGAGTTCGCCCACGGCCTGGCGTGCAAGAACTACGGGGGGGAAGTCCATCACATGGGCTTCATGCTGCTCTACTTTTCCCCGGCTTTCTACACCGACTGCACGGACATGCACTTGTTCGACAAAACGTCAAAGCGGATCTGGACGATCATCGCGGGGATCTGGCTGACGCTGTGGCAATCCTGCCTTGCCATCTTCGTCTACTTTCTGGCGCGGCCGGGGTCCTCGGTCAGCAATCTGGCGTATGAATTCGGTCTCATGGCAGGCGTGCTGGGTTTTCTCCAGCTCAATCCGCTCCTCAAGATCGATGGTTATTACGTCCTCGGGCAGGTTCTCCACGTTGACGACCTGTTTGAGAACTCGTTTGCTTACCTGGGAGCGTGGCTCCAGAAGCATATCCTGCGTCAGCAAGTAAAGCTCCCCGAGGTCACACCGCGTGAGCGGCGAATCTATCTGACTTATGGCATTCTGGCGGGCATCTACGCCATCTTGGTTCTAAGGATTGTTGTTGGGTTCGTGTTCAATATTTCGGTCAGTTCCCTTGGGTTTTGGGGGTATCCGGCGGGTGCCGGAGTCCTTTATCTACTTCTGCGATCCCGAATCTCCAGTTGGGTGAGTGGGGTGCGTGGACCTGTTTTTTCGATGAGGGAGAAACTTATGAAAAAACGAATTGCTAAGTGGCAGCTTGCGGTCGGGGGAGTTGTGGCGGCTATTCTTCTCGCCGCTCCTTTGCGGACGAAAGTGGTGTCGGGATTTGTATTGGAGCCCGGCGGGCGCACCGAAATCCGCGCGCTCGTGCCGGGGACCATTCGCGCCGTCGCGGTTCGCGAGGGCGAGAGGTATCCGGCAGACTTCACCCTTGCCACGCTCGCCAACCCGGAGGTTGTATCCCGCGCTGCCTCGGCTGCGTTCGAATTACAGATGGCCGAAAATGCGCTTCGCGACGCCCAGGCGCGGAGCGATTTTTCGGCCATGCAAAAGCCCTCGGAAAACCGTCGCCGCCTCATGGCGGAGAAAGAGGAAGTCGATTGGAAACTTTATAACCTGACTCTGCGCTCGCCCCTCACGGGCGTCGTGGCCACTCCGCGCATCGAGCAGCGGGTGGGAGAATACCTGGATGAAGGCGCGCCATTCGCTCTGGTCGTGGATCGCGACCTGATGCGGGCACGCGTCCTGGTGAGCGACTGGGAACTTGAGGACGTGAAGGTGGGTTCTCGTGCCGATCTGAAAGTGGAGTCCAGGCCATTCCGGACTTATTCAGGGACGGTCTCGGCCATCATGCCCGCAGCGTCGTCCCTGCGGCCAGTGTGTGCTACCAAGAAGATTGAGCGCAAGGGCCAGGAGATCACGAATTTCTTCGAAGTGACGCTCGACATCCCCAACCCGGATGGGGCCTTGATGGAAGGAATGACCGGTTCCGCCAAGATCTATGGCTCGCGTCGGCCGCTCGCCTGGCAAGCCGGTCGCGCCAGTTGGCGGTGGATTCGCTCGATGGTTTGGTGGCGTCTTGTAGCGCCACGCCGTAGCGCCGCCATCCTGGCGGCTGGTGCGCAGGCATCTTGCCTGCGTGCGGGAGCGGGACGCTCCCGTGACAGCCGGCGAGACGCCGGCGCTGCGGCCAAGATTGAAATATGAGACATGATGCTCCACGTAAACGAGTCCACAAACTGCGCTATGGCGAAGTCTCAATCCGTGATCGCGGCCGCCTGCCGCATTGGGAAGCCGAGGGCGCCACGTACTTTGTTACCTTCCGGCTCGCGGACGCGTTTCCGAAGTCGGTCCTGAGATCCTATGAGTTTGAGCGGGCCGACATCATCAAAGTCGCGGAACAACAACGCCGGCCTCTGACGACCTCGGAGCATAAGCGTCTGGACGAACTCTTCTCCGAACGCATCAGCGACTACCTTGACCGTGGTGCGGGCGCGTGCCACCTGCGTCGGCCAGAACTCGCCCGGATGGTGGCCGACGCTCTGCGATTCTTCCACAGCGAGCGGTATCGTCTGTTGGCCTGGTGTGTGATGCCCAATCATGTCCATGTCGTTATTGCGCCCTTCACCGGCTACGGATTGGCCGAGATTCTGCACTGGTGGAAGTCATTCACGGCGAAGCGGGCGAACACCTTGCTCCGTTTGGCAGGTCCATTCTGGGAACGCGAATACTACGACCACCTCGTGCGGGATGAGGAGGACTTGGCGCGGATCATTGACTATGTCCGCCAGAATCCCGAGCGAGCAGGACTAAAGAATTGGGAGTGGGTGCGGGTCGATCCCGCGCTCAGTTCTTTGTAGCGCCGCCGTCCCGGCGGCTGGCCGCGCGGGCATCCTGCCCGCCTCCTTGTTGGGGCGAGACGCCCCACCACCGCCGGCGAGGACGCCGGCGCTACCTTGCGGGGAACTAGTCGTGCACTACGACGCCCATGAGCTTGGTGTTGCCGATCTTCTTGCCGCCCTTCAAAGTCTTCTTTTTTCCTGTTTTTGCTTTCGAGGTTTTCTTAGTTGCCATCTGTTTCTCCTTGTTTGGGATTAGTTCGCCACCAGGTTCAGACCTCGTAAGCGAGGGCGGGCCGGGAGGCGGATTCGTTTCAACAACCGTTTCGTGCCTTTGGAAAGCCGTGTCCGTCCGTGCAAGACCGTTTTGTTATTGATGACAATGCACTGGCCTGGCTGGAGCAGAAACTCCTGGCGCTCCTTCCCATTGGCCAGTAGCAGATCGATCTTGTTCAACACTTCTGATTGACGCGCAGATAAGGGCTCACGGCGGAGTCTGGCGAAGAAGTCGATCTCGCGCCGGTTGTACCGGATCGAATATCCATGTGAATCTGCGGAAAGCAATTGTATTTTGCCGAATTCAGTGGGGAATGACGGCCTGCGCAGAACCGAAATTTCCCTGGGACTGAGGCTGGCAAGTAAATCCCGCAGTTTATAGATGATAGTGCGACCGCCGCCTCTGTCCGCCCGAACGCACTTCATCAAAAGGAGGTCGGCCGGATGGCGGTCGCGGTACAGATCCGTATGACAGGGAAATGCGCGGCCTGTGGTGGAATAGACAAGAAAGCCGTGCTCGTCCGCTCTTCCTCCGTCCATTCTGACCTGGATATTGTATGAACCCTGCTTGCCCAGCGCAAACGCCTCTGCCTTTGGCATTGTCCCAAGCGATCGGCTCAGCGTGGTGAAGAAGTCACGTTGGCTGGGGGCCTGAGATCGGTCAATGACGATAAACCCCGCGTCCGAGTTAACGGCACGTCGGACACTGCAGATGAGTTTCTTCCAAGTAATTCCGGATTCGGGTCCCATGTTAGCTTGGGTACGTCACGCTTGCGCCTTGCGTATATGCGGGTAGCCTGTTAGTTCCGGGAAAAGATTTCCTGTGGCTTCCCCTGGTGAACAACATTTGATCTAAATGGAGCAGGGACGTCCCGCGGGAGAAGTGCGTCCCCGCCGAACTATTCGTGCACAACAACGCCCATAAGTTTCGCGCTGCCGATCTTCTTGCCGCCCTTCAGGGTTTTCTTCTTCGCGACTTTCTTCTTTCCGGCCATGGTTTCCTCTTTTGGAGATTGGAATATCCAAACTGGAATCTCGTCCGAGGGGCATTGCAGACATCGCCAATCGCCCCATCAATCCGCCGCCCTCATGATCTGGGTTCTACAACTTGATCATCAGCTTGGCATTCCCGACCATCGTACTGCCCTGCAAGCGGTCCTAACGGCGATTATACCGCTGGTACCAACATGAGCTTGGTGTTGCCGATCTTCTTCCCGCCCTTGAGAGTCCTTTTCGCCTTCGCTTTCGGTTTTGATTTCTTCGCGCCTGCCATTTGATTCTCTCCCGGACTCTGAGCTTCTCCGGCTTGAATCCGCTCCGGAGTTGGTGAAAATCATACCTCTATGAGACCGGATTGACCTGAGAAAGAGGGTTGCCGACCCAGAAGGCGAGCAACCCCCAAACGTGTTCCCACGCTCGTGCAAGCCCGGGACACATCAGTAGACCACAACCAGATCAGCCCGCACCGCGCCTACTAGAAACGAATCATCAGCTTCGAGTCACCAATCTTTTTCGACCCCTTGAGGGTCTTTTTGGCTGAAGTCGACTTGGGTGCTGCTTTTGTTGGTTTCTTATCACCCACTGAGATCCATCCCCTGGCTTGCGTGCCCAGCGCAACTACCTACGGTCGTACTTCATTGGTCTCCCTGTTCGCAAGTTTGTGGCCAACTCCGAGGGCCTCACGCACATAATGGGAAATCCAGATTCTTCAACAAGATAGCAAGCATCCCAGGTTGAACGAGCCTGCCATGGGGTGCCCTTGACCCAAGCCAGGGGCCGAATTTTTCCCTGGGGGTAAAATCTACGCCTCGTCCACGCCGCTAAAGTTCATGCTTGCGGCACAAATACTTCATCCGGTCTTTGTTCAGCCCCAGAAGCTTGGCCGCCTGGGCCTTGACCCCGCCCGCTTCTTGAAGCGCAGTTTCAATCCATTGCTTCTCGAAGGCTTCAACCTCGTCCTCCAGGCGAAACCCAGCCGCATGGAGTCTGGGGCGTCTGCGTCCAGTCAGGCCCGTCGACTCCCGGACATCACGGGGGAGGTTCTTGACGCCGATCTCATCTCCGTCGGACATGACGACAAGCCGCTGGATCAAGTTCTCAAGCTCGCGAACGTTTCCCGGCCAGGGATACGCCTTGAGAACCTGCATGGCCTCGTCGTCGGCGCGTTTCGGAGGAAGACGGTTGGCGGTGCAATGGACGTTGACGAAATATTCCACCACGAGCGGAATGTCATTGGCCCGTTCGCGCAGGGGTGGAACGAAGAGCGGAACGACGTGAATGCGGTAATAGAGGTCTTCGCGAAATAGTCCTTCCCGGACGGCCTTCTCCAAATCCTCGTTGGTCGCGGTGATCAGCCGGAAGTCCACGCGGATGGGTTTTTTGCCCCCCAGACGGCTAAGCGTCTGGTCCTCGAGCACGCGCAAGAGCTTGCTCTGCAGCGGAAGGCTCAGCGTTCCGATCTCATCGAGCAGGAGCGTGCCATGATGGGCGAGCTCGATGCGGCCTTCCTTAGCGGCCGTGGCGCCCGTGAAAGCGCTTTTTCGTAACCGAAGAGTTCGGACTCCATCAGCGTTTCCGGAAGGGCTGCGCAATTGACACTGACGAAGGCGCGATCGCGGCGCTGGCTGAGGTCGTGGATCGAGCGGGCCACCAGTTCCTTGCCCGAGCCCCTTTCGCCGCGGATCGCCACGCTGGCCGTCGAGCGCGCCACCCGCCGGATGGATTCGAAGAGGTCCTGCATGGCGTCGGTGGATCCGAGCAGGTCGCCGACCGACTTGCGGCGCGTCAGTTCCTGGCGCATCAAACGGTTTTCTCGGTCGACACGCAGCTTTTCGACCGCGCGCCCCATGATGACGCGCAGCACGGTGGGATTGATCGGCTGCTGGAAGTAGTCGTATGCGCCCGCGTTCATCACGCGCAGGCCGGTTTGCGGCCGAGGGTCTTCACTCATCACGATGACGGCAGTGTCCTGATCGTTTTCCCGCAGTTTCTCCAGCAGGTCTAGCGCGCCGCGGGTACCCTCTCTGTCCAACTCAATTAGGAGGATGTCTGCCGCAGGGGGCTGCTCGCCTTGCTCGTCTTTCGTGCCGGGAGGGGGCACCAACTCAAAATCGCTTTTCAGAGCGTCCGCAAGCGCCTCGCGGAACTCTTCGTCGGCGGTGACGACGGTAAATGTGGGTTTGTCCGTACCTGCAGTCATGAATCACTCGTAGAATAATGCTGCCACGCTCGGAGCCTGCTCCGCGTCGCGGGGCCATTCTAGGGACCTACTGACGAGCCTGTCAACCAAGAGGGCTAATGCTTCGCCCTCGCTTCGAGCAATGCGGCAACCTCATGATGGTTGAGGACACGTGCGATTTCGAGCGCCGTCTTGCCTTCCTTGCTTCGGACGCCGATGTCGGCTCCCCCCTCGACGAGGGCTTGCACGACCTCTACGTCCCCCCGGCGGCTCGCGCTGATCAGCGCGGATTCTCCCGTAGGCGGCGCCGCGTTGGCGTCGGCTCCCGCCTTGAGAAGGGCGCGCACGATTTCGGGTTCGCCCGCCAGCGCCGCGAGATAGAGCGCCGTCTTGCCCTCCGGGTCGCGTGCCTGGACGTCGGCCTTGGCGGCCACGAGCTGCGAGACAATCTCCACGTGACGGTTGGCGGCCGCGGCCATCAGGGCTGTCCGCCCGCCCGCGTCTTTGAGATTCACATCAGCCTTGGCCGCGACGAGCGCCTGCACAATTTCCAGGTGACCGTTGGCCGAAGCGGCCATGAGCGGCGTCGTTCCCGACCGGTCTTGATGATTCACCGCCGCGCCGCCTGCGACCAGCGAACGAATCTGGGCGGTGTCGCCATCACGGGCCGCGACTAGCAATTCCTCCGCGCGAGTCTCGGAAGGCGGCGACGAAAACGATTGCAGCGTCGCCCGCGGGTATCCGCTCAAGACCCAAAGTACGGCGAGCGGGACGAGCAGGATGGCCACAGAGTGGTTCAAAGTCGCTAACCCCGAATCGGGAAATCCGTCCCGGCGGCGACGGGAAAGCGATCGGGCCGCAATGACCAACGCCGTGATGGGCCCCGACATCAAGAGCGAAAGGAATGTCGTAAACAGAACCAACCCCCGCACCACAGGGTCGCTCGCCGACAGGGTGTGCACCTCGGAACCGGGCAGCAGCGCCATGATAGCGAAGAAAAGCAGGGTTCCCGCTATCCAGATCGCCACGTGAATCCCCACCGTTTCGGCTGAACCGCGCAGCAGCGACTTCCACCACCACCCGGGGTTCGGACCAGAGCGCGACCGGACGGAATCAAGGGCAATCAAACCCAAACTGGAGACCGTAAAAAGCGATATTAACCACGGCCCCAGCGTCCTCTCGACCAGCGACACGAGCACTTCGACTGGAGGAAGGGGCGGGAGAAAGAACATCTGCGGCGAGAAGAGCCACTTCGCCCACAACCAGAATGCAACCGCGGACCCGTAGACGAAAAGCGCCAGCGGGCCAAACCAGCCGGAGCGCCGCGCTGCGGGGTTCGGGGCGCTGACTTCAACTCCTTCTTCGGTGGCCACGACGAGAGACTCCGCTCGAGAGCTTCCAAGGGTGCGCCAGATTACCACTTCTTCGGGTCCATTGTCGCCCTGCTTAGCGGCAGGCGGTTGGTGGTATGCTCTGACTTATGCTGGATTGCTCAAGAGGATAACTCCAATCAGGGGGAAGCGCCATGAAGCTTCTTAATCTGGAAATTACCCGAATTGCCCATGATACCTTCCGGATTGCGGGGTCGAAAGTTCTATACACCGATCCCTACAAGGTGTCGAAACAGGACAAAGCTGACATTGTCGTCATCAGCCACGAGCACTTTGATCACTTGGTGAAGGAAGACCTCCAAAAGGTCGTCACCTCGGAAACAACCATCGTGGCGAGCCCTCTCTGTGAGGAAGGGCTTGCGGGCCTGAAGGTGAAGAAAGTCCACTTTCTACGCCCGGGAGGGAAGTTCAACGAAGGCTCGATCGCGATTGAAGGCATCGCCGCCTACAATACCAACAAGGGCCCCGCGCCGGGAAAGGTTTTTCACCCCAAGGGGGAAGGCGGTTTGGGCTTTGTGATCTCGATGGATGGTACGCGTGTTTATTTTGCCGGCGACACGGACCTGATTCCGGAAATGAAGTCGATTCGCTGCGACATTGCGCTGCTGCCGGTCTCGGGCACCTACGTCATGACTGCGGAGGAAGCCGCCGAGGCGGCGAAGGTCCTCAATCCCAAGATCGCCGTTCCCATGCACTACGGCGCGATCGTGGGGAGCGACGCCGACGCGAAGAAATTTAAATCGCTGGTCAAGAATTGCCAGGTCGAGATCATATAGCGATTTTGCGATTGAATCATTTAGCGATCTTGTGATTTGGCGATTAAGCGATTTGAAAGACGCCATTTCGGAGTCGACAGAATATTCCGAAGTTCCCCACTTCTTCAAATCGCTAAATCGCTAAATCACTCAATCCATTCTGGCCCCTTCCCGGCCGGCTATCCGCCCAGGAACTGGCCAACGACAAAATCGCCAATTCACTCTCTCACGCAATCATTCAATACTCCGCCTTCCACACCATAACCGTGTCGTTCTGCGCCCCGGCCAGGAATCTTCCGTCCTCGCTGAAGGCCAGTGTCGGCACGGTCCCAATGCTCGGGGCCAGCAACTGGCTGACCTCCAGACCTGTCTCCACCTCCCATAAGCGGAGCGAGGCGTCGGCGCTCCCGGAGGCAAGATAGCGCCCGTCGCGCGTG